>NZ_JBFUIC010000105.1:0-16257 GCF_056402075.1 Pseudomonas sp. P4_C3 | reverse complement strand
CTCACACACCGAGCGTGTCGGTGGGGGATCCGCGCGGTTTGGCTGTGCGCAGTGTCGCCTATTGCCGTCATCCGCGGAACCCGTCCATTGAGACTCGCATCACCCGCAATCACTTTGACGCTGCCGGACGGCTGGTGGCTTCCTGGGATCCACGATTGTGGGGCACGGCGCCAAAACCCAACCTCGCCACGACGCACAATTTACTAAGTCAGCCTCTGCTGGTGGACAGCGTCGATGCCGGTTGGCAACTGAGTTTGCTGGATCAGGCCGGTATGGTGCGCTCATTCTGGGACGGTCGCGGGAGTCAGCGGCACACTGAGTACGATGAGCTTCAGCGTCCGACGGCAGTGACGGAGCAAATGACAGATGACCCGTCGCGTGTCGCCGAGCGTTTTGCTTATGGCGATGCGGGAGAAGTGTCTGTTATTCATAACCAGTGCGGCCAACTGATCCGCCATGACCATCCGGCAGGCACACGTATCCTTGATGAATTTGGCATAGGCGGTCTGGCATTGGCGGAGCAGACCCGGTTTTTGCTCTCCCTTGCTCCTCCCGACTGGCCATTCGATGTTGTAGAGCGTGAGCGCTGGCTGGAGATGCAAGTGTTCACGACCGCGCAGCAACACGGTCCACTGGGGGAAATACACGCTCAGACCGATGCCATGGGCAACGTCAGAGGGCTCGCGTACAACCAGTCTGGTGAGTTGAAAGAAACCCGATTGAAGCTGGCAGGCGCCACCGAAACACCTCAGTTGTTGGTCAGTGACATCCACTACGACGCGTTAGGCAGGGTTGAAAGTGAACGGGCTGGAAACGGCGTAATCACCACTGCTCACTACGCCGATGAAGATGGGCGTTTGCTGCAATTGCTGTCCTGCAATGGCCAGCCACTGCAACACCTCGAATATGAATACGATCCGGTTGGCAATATCACCAGCCTCGAAGACAAGCTTGAAACGACCCGCTATTTCAACAATCAGCGGATCGACCCGATCAACCGCTATCGCTATGACAGCCAGTATCAGCTGGTCGAGGCCTCTGGCCGGGAAGTGAGCCGACCCGCCAATGGCCCTGCATTGTCTGTCTGGCAAACCACGCCGCTGGACCCCAATCAGTTGCGCAATTACATCCAGACCTTCAACTACGACGCTGCCGGGAACCTGCAGACCCGCCATCACAGCGACGTGCAAACCTTCGAGATGTTCACATCGCTGATCAGTAATCGCAGCGTCGCGGATAAGGAGAACCTGGCAAACGGCTTTGATGCCAACGGCAATCAACAGGAGCTGTTGCGCGGTCAGAAGATGAGCTGGGACAGTCGCAACCAGTTAAACCGGATCACGATGGTCAGTCGTGAAGATGGACCCGACGATACCGAAAGTTATTTCTACGACAGTCTTGGGCATCGGTTGCGAAAGGTTCGACTCAGCGAAGCTGCACGGCGCACGATCCGTGCCGAAGTTCGTTATTTGCCTGGGTTGGAAATCCATCGTGAAACGGCCACGGGTGAAGAGTGGCATGTCATCAGCGTTGAAGCAGGTCGCAGTAGGATCCGCGTTTTGTACTGGGTCACCAAACCACCTGAAGGTGCGTCCAACGACCAACTGCGTTATTGCCTGAGCGATCATTTGAATTCCTGCACGTTGGAGTTGGATGAGCAGGGCGGTGTTGTGACTCGAGAGGTTTACTACCCGTTTGGCGGGACGGCCCTCTGGGCGGGCTCCAGCGAAATTCAAGTAAATTACAAGACGATTCGTTATTCCGGGAAAGAGCGGGATGCGACGGGGCTCTATTATTACGGGTATCGATATTACGCGCCGTGGTTGCAACGCTGGGTGAGTGCGGATCCGGCAGGAAGTATTGATGGGTTGAATCTTTATGCTTTTGTGGTCAACGGACCGATGGTTCGTACTGACAGGGATGGGCGGTTTTATGAGGGTAAGGATGATGAGTATGAACGTAAAGTGATAGATCCCGTTAACGGACTCGGACACGAAATCGTCGCGCGAGGTCTATCGGAGTTTAGTTTTTCTGAGCAAATGGCGATTACTTCAAATCTGAAGCGGGCACGACAAGCCTATCAAGTTGCTGCTCTAATGATGAAGGAGTTTGAACGTGAGAGTGCACCGGTGGTTCAGGACTATTATGCGGCTGCGTCACTATCGGAATTAAGTGATGTGGTCGGTGTGTGGCAGGATGCAGATAAATTGATAGGTGAGTATCAATCTGAGCTTGGGCAAGATAAGTTTGTTAAGGTTCGACTTTCAGAGGGGGAGACAAAAAGGGCCTATGTATCGAAGGGTGATCCTCATGGGCGAGTATGGATTAACGAGAGTTTTATAAGCAATAACCACGATACGCTTATTACACTGGGGCATGAAATAAGTCATTTGGTTGGGACGGAGGATAATTTTTATTTGCCCGGTATTGGCTTTAAATTTTCTCACAAGCAATTAGAAAAAGTAGACGTCTATTTAGAAGCGACGCGAAAAGTATCACGAGATATTTTGGCGGGCTTGGATAGTCCGGGTTATGGCCCCGGCGCCTTGGCAGAGGATGAAAGTTTTATTGGAAGAGTTAACTTGCTTGTTTCGCAAGAAAGCCAAGTGAGTACTTGGGGTGAAGCCGTTGCAACATTTAACAGTGGCCCGGCAGTAAGGGTCGCAATGGCCAAAAACAATGCAGATACCACCATATTTTCAGCATATTCGTTACAACGAGTCTATGAACGTGATATCAGCAACTGATCTCAGAAGTTCACGCTGGCGAAATTGGCTCACAGCGTGAGCGAGTCCCAACCTGACTTATCCGACAGGTTGGGACATCCATTCCGTCAGAAATGAACCTTGACCAGAAAACTGGTCACACTCTGATCAGTCTTGAAGCCCTGGCTGTCTTCAATACCGTACTTGTTTTTCCAGTAGTCGTACTCGACACCGACGTACAGCTGCTTGGCACCCAGGTTCAGCGCCTTGCCCAGGTCATATTTGACCTGCGGGTTGAAGTGCAGGTTGGCGTGGTATTCGCCTTTTTTGTTCACGTCGTTGTCGACCACCCAGTCCATGAAGCCGTCGATCAGCACATCCGAGCCACCCACCGGGATGGTGTAGGACCAGACCGGCGTGACCTGCCAGATGTTGTCGCCCGGGCGGTCGCCTTCGGTGTGGCGGTTGTAGAAGTTCAACTGGAAGTAATCGAAGCCCGGGATGGCCAGGTCGAAACCAGGGCCGATCAGGTAGGACTCGGTATCGTCTTCACCGAACTCGTAGGTCATGGCCAGCAGGACGTCCTTGATCGGGCCGAGCTCGAACTTCTGGTCGAAGATCTTGTTGAACGACAGGCGCGGGCTGAGCTCGCCGTAGTGGCTGTTCTTGCCCGCGAAGGCGTCTTCCTTGCCGTTGTAGAAGATCTTGTCGATGAAGAAGAAGTTGTCGCCGTATTTCCAGCCGTCGGCGTGTTCAAAGGTCACCGTCTGCTGAATGCGCGGGTTGACCTGGAAGTCCTTACCGTAAAGGTAGGACAGGCTGTTGTTCTGCCACTGCAGCAAGTCGCCGGCCATGGCCTGACCCCCCGCCAGCAATGATCCCGCCAGCATCAGGCTAGTGCACGTACGTTTCATTCGGTTGCTCCCAAAAAGTAGGTGGTTCCACGTTATTTTTTTAAGGTCGGCGCTCTGGTGTGGCGCCTGTTTCCGTAGCGGTAAAAAATCATCCATTCGGTCAGCTTTGGTGCTGTTAGCAAGAGCTGAGCCAAGGCTTTCAAAAAGCAAAAAACTCCCGTTCGGCGGCTCAAGAGCGGTCGATTGAGAGGGGTTTTGGAGTGCCTTGGTGCCTGCCAGAGCCGGGATAAGTTGGCTTTATGGTCAGGTTTTACATCCGGGCTTTTTTTTAAACCGGATTCGGGCGGCCGCGGAGAATACTGACTCCTCGGCCAGGTCTCAAGTGCTCCGCAACGGCGCACCGACGACAGGTTTGGGGCACGGTTGCGGGGCAGCATCAGAAATGCACCTTCACCAGCAGGCTGGTGGTGTTTTCGTTGGTGTCGAAGCTGGAACTGTTTTCGATGCCGTACTTGTCTTTCCAGTAGCTGTATTCGACGCCGACGTACACCTGTTTTTCCCGCCAGCTCAGGGCCTTGCCCAGGTCGTACTTGATCTGCGGGTTGAAGTGCAGGTTGGCGTGATAAGTGCCATGGGAGTTCTGGTCGTTATCCACCACCCAGTCCATGTAGCCGTCGATCAGCAGGTTCGAGTTGCCCAATGGCAGGGTGTAGGACCAGGCCGGTGTGATCTGCCAGACATCGTCGCCGGGACGCGAGCCTTCGGTCTGACGGTAATAGAAGTTCAAGGTGAAAAAGTTGAAGCCCGGTACCGCGAGGTCGAAACCGGGGCCGATCAGGTAGGCCTCGGTGTCGTCTTCGCCGTTCTCGTAGGTCATGGCCAACAGCACGTCCTTGATCGGGCCGAATTCGAAACGGCGGTCGAGGATCTTGCCGAAGGAGAGGCGCGGGCTGAACTCGCCGTAGTAGGCATGAGCACCTTTGTTGCGGTCTTTCTCGCCGTTGTACCAGGTGCTGTCGACGAACAGGAAGTTGTCGCCGTACTTCCAGCGGTCGGCGTGTTCGAAGGTTATCGTCTGCTGGATCGACGGATTGACCACGAAATCCTTGCCGTACAGGTAGCTCAGGCTGTTGGTCTGCCACAGCAGTAAATCGCCGGCCATGGCCTGACTCGCGGCCAGCAGGCCAGCACTCAACAGCAGGTTGGTTTGTGTCCGAATCATCTGTTGCTCCCTCTTGTTTTTATTTTTGAGGCGCAGGTTGTGGCCAGGGGGCTGGCCACAGGCAGGCCCCCTTGGTTATCCGTCAGATCAATGTGTGTGAGCGTGGCAGTCGTTGATGGCCGCGCGTTCGGCGCCACCCAGGATGTTGAACAGCAGGTTCAACGTCAGCGCGCTGAGGGTGGCCATGGCGATACCGCTGTGGGTGATCGGACTCATCCATACGGGCAGGTGGGCGAAAAACTCCGGGCGCACTACCGGGATCAGACCCATGCCRATGCTCACTGCCACCAGCAACTGGTTGCGMCGGTCRSCGATGTCGGCTTCCTGGAGRATCTTGATCCCGGTSGCGGCSACCATGCCGAACATSGCRATSGCYGCGCCMCCCAGTACTGCCGGWGGAATCGAGGCCACCAGGAACGCGGCYTTGGGCAGCAGGCTCAGAACGATCAGCAACCCGCCAGCGACGATGGTCACCGAGCGACAGCGTACGCCGGTCATTTGCACCAGGCCGATGTTCTGGGCGAAGGAGGAGTGGGTGAAGGTGTTGAAGAAGCCGGCGAAGAACGAGGCGCCGGCATCGCACAGCAAGCCGCGACGCAGCATCCGTGGGCAGACTTCCTGGCCGGTGATCTTGCCCAGCGCCAGAAACATCCCGGTGGACTCGACGAAAATGATCACCACCACCAGGCACATGGACAGGATCGGCGCGAGTTCGAATTTCGGCATGCCGAAGTGCAGCGGAGTGACGAATTGCAGCCAKGGCGCCTGAGCCATGCCRCTGAGGTCGACCATRCCGAKCAGGCCRCAGAGSAYRTAGCCMAGGCMCATGCCGATCAGTACSGARATRTTSACCCAGAAGCCGCGCATGAAGCGGTGSACCAGCARGATGGTGCCCAGTACCAGTGCGGCGATGGTCAGGTAGATCGGCGAACCGAATTGGCTGGCGCCAGCACCGCCGCCGGCCCAGTTCACGGCCACGGGGAACAGCGACAAACCGATCGAGGTGATGACCGTACCGGTCACCAGTGGCGGGAAGAAGCGCACAACCTTGGACATGAACGGGGCGATGAGCATGCCGAAGAACCCGGCGGCGATGGTAGCTCCGAAGATCCCCTGCAGGCCGATGCCGGGCATGCCGGCCATGGCGACCATGCTGCCGACGGCGGCGAAACTGGCGCCCATCATCACCGGCATGCGAATGCCCATGGGGCCTATGCCGAGGGACTGGACGATGGTGGCAATACCCGCCACCAGCAGGTCGGCGTTGATCAGGAAGGCAATTTCTTCACGACTCAGGCCAGCGGCCTGTCCGATGATCAGCGGTACCGCGATGGCACCACCGTACATCAGCAGAACATGTTGCAAGCCGACCAGGATCAGTTGCAAGAGGGGCAAACGCTGAATGGCGGGTGCGTCGGGGATGCGCGCTGTGGATAGCTCGGACATGCAACACCTCGGATCTTTTTTATTCTTGTGATTTACAGCTGCAGTGCTGCTGGCAGCTGTATTCGAATCAGGTGGGCCGCTTTGCGGCCAATCGCAGGCAAGCCAGCTCCCACACAGGCAGTGCAAAACCTGTGGGAGCGAGCTTGCTCGCGATGCTTTTGTTGCTTAGTTGGTCTGGGCACCCTGCACAATCCAGGCACCGATCAGGTCACGTTCCTGCTGGGTCATCTGGGTGATGTTGCCCAGTGGCATGATCTGGCTGGTGACGGCTTGCGCCTGAATCCGCGGTGCGTTCTGGCGGATCTGTTCGGGGGTGTCGAACATCACACCGGCAGGGGCCGCACTGAACAGCGGGCTGGTTGGCTTGGCCGAATGGCAAACCGCACAACGTTCCTGAATCACGCTGTGCACTTTGTCAAAGCCTGGGCCTGTGTTGGACGCTTGCGCCGGTGCGGCAGCCGGCGTTTCTGCAGGTTTGGCTTCAGCCGGTTTCAAACCACCGCCCACTGCTGTTTCCGGCAGTGGCTGGTATTCGATCTTCGCTGGCGCCTTGGCCACTTCCGGGCTGTTCAGCGGCGCGGGGCCGGTGACGTAAGCCAGGCTGATCATGCCGACGGCTGCCACTGGCAGGGTCCAGGCAAACTTGTGGCTGTCGTGACGGGTGTTGAAGTAGTGACGCACCAATATCGCCAGTACCGCGATCCCGGCCAGGATCAGCCAGTTGTATTGGCTGCCGTAAGTGCTTGGGAAGTGGTTGCTGATCATGATGAACAGCACTGGCAAGGTGAAGTAGTTGTTGTGACGCGAACGCAGCAGGCCTTTGGCTGGCAGCGCCGGATCCGGCGTGCGGTTCTCGGCGATCGCCGCTACCAGTGCGCGTTGCGCCGGCRTGATGATGCGGAACACGTTGCCGACCATGATGGTGCCGATGATCGCGCCGACGTGCAGGTACGCACCCCGACCGCTGAACACTTTGCTGAAGCCGTAGGCCGCGCCGATGATCAGGACGAACAGGATTGCGCCTAGCAGGGCAGGGCGTTTGCCCAGGGCCGAGTCGCACAGGAAGGAGTAGATGAACCAGCCAATGAACAGCGAGCCGAGACCGATGGCCACGCCTTCAGGACCGCTCAGGGTGCTGCCCGGAGCCAGCAGGTAGAGCGTCGGGTTGGAGTAGAACACTACGCACAGCAGCGCGACCCCCGACAGCCAGGTGAAGTAGGCTTCCCATTTGAACCAGTGCAGGTTGTCCGGCATGGTCGGTGGGGCCAGTTTGTATTTTTCCAGGTGGTAGATACCGCCACCGTGGATTGCCCACAAATCACCGGCCAGCCCGTTTTTCGGATTGACGCGGTTGAGGTTGTTTTCCAGCCAGACGAAATAGAACGACGCACCGATCCAGGCCACGCCAGTAATCATGTGAACCCAGCGCACGCTCAGGTTCAGCCATTCCAACAGATGTGCTTCCACAGTCTTTACCTCTCGCCTGTCACTCTGTTGTCGAGTGATCAGGCCTTCTCTTATTGGTGGGGGGCGAGGATCAAACGCTCATCCTCTTTGAAAAAATGCTCATCGCAGTTATTGCCTGTGCCACTGCGATCAACCACCAGGAAGTCATCCCGCTTTTCGATCGTCAGCACCGGGTGGTGCCAGACGCCGCGATGGTAATTAATGCCCTGCCTGCCGTTGGTGACGAAGGCGCGGACCAAGCCTGATACAGGTTCATCGCCAACTGGCGCGACCACGATCAGAAAGGGGTTGCCGAGCAGCGGAATGAAAGCCTGGCTGCCCAGCGGATGGCGCTCCAGCATGCTGACGATCAGCGGCATGTCCTGCGCGTCGGCGCGGAAGATGCTGATGATCGCCTTGTCCTCTGGCGTAGCGGTTTCCACCGTCGCCAGTTTATGGAAGCGCATGGTCGAACCGTTGTTGATCATGAAGTGATCGCTGCCGTCGGTTTCGATCACGTCACCGAAAGGGGCGAAGGCTTCTTTGGTCAGCGGTTCAATCGTCAGTGTGCGCATGCTGTTCTTCTTAATTCGTTCAGGTGTGGATGATTCTTTGTAGGAGCAGCCGGTCGACGTTCGATTGCTCGCGATGGTCGTCAACGATAACGCGTGCATCCAGGATGAACGCGGTGTCCTTGAGTTTTTCGCGAGCAAGCTCGCTCCTACAGGCTCAGCATTACTTCGCGACCTTGCCCAATACCCGCAGGCGGCTCACACCACCATCCGGGAACACGTTCAGGCGGATGTGGGTGATCGGGCCCAGTGCCTTGATCTGCTCGGCGAAGGTGTGTTCGGCGTGCATTTCCAGCTTCTGGCTTGGCAGCAGTTCGCGCCAGAACAGCGACTGGGTTTCGATCTGGCTGTCGGTACCGCCCTTCACGAAGGCGCCCTGGATCGAGCAGCTGTCCGGGTAGTTGCCCTTGAAGTGCAGGGTGTCGACGATGACTTTCTCGACTTCACCGGCATGGCCCAGCGCGACGATCACCCAGTCATTGCCCGGGGTACGGCGACGCGCGGTTTCCCAGCCGTCGCCCATGTTGATGCCACGGCCCGGGTTGAGGATGTTGCTCATGCGGCCGAAGTGTTCATCGGAGCAGGCGAGGGCGCGGCCACCGTTAAGGGCTGCAGCCAGGTCGACCTGCTCGTTGTCGCCGATAGCCGACCAGTCGCGGAACGGCACACCGTACACGCGCAGACGGGCCACGCCGCCATCCGGGTAGATGTTGAAGCGCAGGTGGCTGAACGCCTGGTCGTTGTTGATTTCGTGGTAGTGGTGGCTGTTGCCTTGCAGCTCGACGGCGGACAGCACTTCAGTCCACTGGGTGTTTTCATCAGGCTCACCCGAGGCCAGGAAGCAGGCTTCCAGGGAAGCCGAAGGCGGGAAGTTGCCGGTGAAGAATGAAGTGTCGATGTCGACGCCCTTGATCGAACCCGGCACACCCAGGCGGATCACTGCGCTGTCGAAGCCTTCGAAGCGTTTGCGGCGCGATTCCCAGCCGTCCATCCACTTGCCGTTGTCATCGAACACGCCCTCCTTCCATACGGCCGGGGTCGGTTGGAACAGACGGTTGGCGTCTGCGAACCAGTCATCGGTGACCGAGATGATTTTGGTGCCCAGGCGGGCATCGGCCAGGTTGACGAACTTCTCGAAAGGTACGGCGTAAGCTTTCATTCTTCTTGTCTGCCTTTAAATAAGTGGCTTGGGATGCTTGCAGGGCCCTTGGTGATTCGGCGTTCTTGAATTCGCAGGGCCAGGCTTGCTATAGGGTCAGTAATCGGAACAGGGCGATCTTGTTGATCTCCGCTAGCGCACATTTGAACTCGGTGTCGACCGGGTTGTGGATGCGCGTTTCGAACGCTGCGAGGATCTGATGCCGGTTGCTGCCTTTTACCGCCATGATGAAGGGAAACTTGAACTTGGCTTTGTAGGCATCGTTCAGCTCGGTGAAGCGCTGGAACTCTTCGGCCGTGCATTGGTGAATACCCGCGCCAGACTGTTCTTCAGTGCTGGCTGCGGTCAGATGGCCCTGGACGGCAGCTTTGCCGGCCAGGTCCGGGTGAGCATTGATCAGGGCCAGCTGGCTTGTGTGATCGGCGCTCAACAGGATGTCGCTCATGCGCTGGTGCAAGGTTTCGATCTCGTCGATCGAAGCGTCCTGGCCCAGGTCGAAGGCCTTCTCGGCCACCCATGGCGAATGTTCGTAGATGTCGGCGAAAGCGGCGACGAAGGCGTCGCGGCTCAGTGTCGATGGTTTCAATGTTTGAAAGGTGCTCATTTGGCAGCCCCTTGGTACGGGTGGGTTTCTTGCCAGTGGCGCGCGATGTCGACGCGACGGCTGAACCACACCTGTTCATGACTTTTAGCGTATTCGATAAAGCGCTTGAGTGAAGCCAGGCGCGCCGGACGGCCGATCAGGCGGCAGTGCAGGCCGATCGACAGCATTTTCGGTGCCTCGGCGCCTTCGGCGTAGAGCACGTCGAACGCGTCCTTGAGGTATTCGAAGAAGTCGTCGCCCTTGTTGAAACCCTGGACCTGGGTAAAACGCATGTCGTTGGTGTCCAGGGTGTACGGGATCACCAGGTGCGGCTTGCCGGTCGGGTTGTTCGGTTCCCAGTAGGGCAGGTCGTCGTCGTAGGTGTCGCAGTCGTAGAGGAAACCACCTTCTTCCATCACCAGGCGACGGGTGTTCGGGCCGGTGCGGCCGGTGTACCAGCCCAGTGGGCGTTCACCGGTGATTTCGGTGAGGATGCGGATCGCTTCGAGCATGTGCTCGCGTTCCTGGGCTTCGTCCATGTACTGGTAGTCGATCCAGCGATAGCCGTGGCTGCAGATCTCGTGGCCGGCATCGACCATGGCGCGGATCACGTCCGGGTGACGCTGGGCGGCCATGGCCACGGCGAAGATGGTCAGCGGAATGTCGAATTCCTTGAACAGCTTGAGGATCCGCCACACGCCGGCACGGCTGCCATACTCGTAGAGGGATTCCATGCTCATGTTGCGCGCACCTTGCAGCGGCTGGGCGGAAACCATTTCCGAGAGGAACGCCTCGGATTCTTTGTCGCCGTGCAGGATGTTGCGCTCGCCGCCTTCTTCGTAATTGAGTACGAACGACAGGGCAATACGGGCATTGCCCGGCCAGTGTGGGTGAGGAGGGTTACTGCCGTAACCGACCAGGTCGCGTGGGTAGTCAGCGCTCACTGCAGGCTTCCTTCTTGTTCGATGATGACGGTTGGTGTGACGCAGCTGAAAAAAGGGTGGCAGGCTGGCGTCACAGCGATGGGCTGATTGTATACAACTTTATATTCACTTTGTAAGCCTGAATTTTCGCATTTTTCACCGACTGTCATCTTTTACTGCTATTGGCGTGAGCCTGCAAGAAATCTGCCTGACTGGTCAATTATTGATTGAAGGGCTCATAGGTGGTGCGGTTTGGCGGGAAATCGACGGAAAATATGCCGATGCCGGGAGTCATGCGAAAAATGTCGTTTTTATTGTGTACAATTTTTTTGAAAAGTGTCTTAATTGGTCGATCGCCGCAGCTTTTCGTGCTCCGAATCGGTGCGGTCTCCTTTTCAACTGACTTCGGGAGGCGCGAAGTCTGACTGCTCCACGCAGGCAGGCGCGCAGAATCAATGGGACGTTTGACTACACACGTTTTGGACGCAGCACACGGTTGCCCGGGCAGCTCGATCAAGGTCGAGTTGTACCGCGTTGAAGGATCGCAGCTGGAATTGGTCGCCAGCGCGATAACCAACAGCGATGGTCGTGTCGATGCACCGCTGCTGCAAGGCGATGACTACCGCTCCGGGGTCTATCAGGTTCAGTTTCATGCCGGCGATTACTACCGCGCCCGTGGCGTCAAGCTGCCGGAGCCTGCCTTCCTGGATGTCGTAGTGCTGCGTTTTGGCATCTCCGCCGAGCAGGATCACTACCATGTGCCGTTGTTGATTTCGCCTTACAGCTACTCCACCTATCGCGGCAGCTGATCCCCCAGGCAGCTGCTGCACCCTGGAAGCGACTGCGCATATAGCTTCTTTGGTCTTTCGCCCGCTCACACTGCGGGCTTTTTTTCGTCTTGAGAAATGTGGCGCCTGTGCCGACGCCATCGCGAGCTTGCTCGCGATGCTTTTGCTTTTAGCGGCTAAGCAAGGACGCAGCACCCGCACCACTGAACAACCCCGCACTGATCCGGTTAAACCAGCTCTGCCCCTTGCCGCTGCGCAGATACCGCGCCGCACCATGGGCACCAAGGCCGTAGGCCAGTTTGCACAGCAGGTCGAGCACGGTCCAGGTCGCAATCATCACCAGCAACTGCGGCAGGAACGCTTGTTCGGCACTCAAGAACTGCGGCAGGAAAGCGGCGAAGAACAGAATGTCTTTCGGGTTGCTCGCGCCCAGCATGAACGCGCGGCCGAAAAGTGCGCGAAAGCGCGGCACTGCTGCAGCTTGAGGCACTTCGGCGCCATGGGAAGGCTGGCGCGATTGCTGCCAGCTCTGCCAGGCGAGATAGAACAAGTACAACGCACCGACGATTTTCAAGGCGCGGAACAACTGTTCCGACGCCAGCAGCAACGCGCCCAGGCCCAGCGCCGAGGCGCTCAGCAGGCAGATCGAGGCAATCACGCCACCCAGAAACGCCGGGTAGGAGCGGACCAAACCGTAATTCAGGCTGTTGCTGATCATCAGCAAAGACAACGGCCCCGGGATCAGGATCACTATCAGCGCAGCGCCGCTGAACAGCAGCCAGGTTTCCAGACTCATCACTTTCCTCCATTTGCACAAAAGCCCCACCCGACGGGGTGAGGCTGTTTTCAAGCGGGTCCCGCGTAAGGTTTACAGGAAGATGAACTTGGCGATGAAGATCGCGCAGAGCACCCACAAACTCACGGAAATTTCCTTGTACTTGCCGGTACCGGCCTTCAGCGCCACGTAGGTGATGAAGCCCAGGGCGATACCGTCGGCGACCGAGAAGGTCAGCGGCATCATGATGGCGGTAACGATCGCCGGAATGCTGTCGGTCGCTTCGTCCCATTCAATGTGGGCCATGCCGCCCATCATCAGCATCGCTACATAAATCAGTGCGCCAGCGGTGGCATAGGCGGGAATCATGCCGGCCAGTGGTGCGAAAAACATTGCGGCTATAAATAGCACACCAACGGTGACTGCGGTAAGACCAGTCCGACCACCAGCGGCCACGCCAGCAGCACTTTCTACGTAGCTTGTGACCGGCGGAACACCGACCACTGCACCGAATACGCTGGACGCACTGTCGGCTTTCATCGCGCGGGAGAGGTTTTCGATCTTGCCGTCAGCGCCGACCAGGTTGGCGCGCTGGGCAACGCCCATCAGTGTGCCGGCGGTGTCGAACATGTGCACGAAGAGGAACGCCAGGACCACGCTGATCATGCTGACGTTGAATACGCCGGCGACGTTCATGGCCATCCAGGTCGGAGCCAGGCTTGGCGGAGCGGACATGATGCCCTCGTAGTGCACCAGCCCGAGGCCCCAACCGGCGAGGGTCACGGTGATGATGCTGATGAGGATCGCGCCGAACACTTTATGGTAGCTGAGGATGGCGATCATCAGGAAGCACACGGCGGCGAGCAGCGGGCCGGGTTCGCGCAGGGAGCCGAGCTTGATCAGGGTAGCCGGGCTATCGACGACGATACCCGCGGTTTTCAGACCGATCAGCCCCAGGAACAGCCCCACGCCGGCGCCCATGGCGAAGCGCAGGCTGACCGGGATGCTGTTGAGCAACCATTCGCGGATCCGCGAGAAGGTCAGGATCATGAACAGCACACCGGAAACGAACACCGCACCGAGGGCGGTTTCCCAGTTGTAGCCCATGGTACCGACCACGGTGTAGGTGAAGAAGGCGTTCAGCCCCATGCCCGGTGCCAGGCCGACCGGCCAGTTGGCGTACAAACCCATCAACAGGCAACCGAGTGCCGCGGCGATGCAGGTGGCGACGAACGCCGCACCGTGATCGATCCCGGCATCGGCCATGATGTTGGGGTTGACGAAGATGATGTAAGCCATGGTGATGAAGGTTGTCAGACCGGCAATCAGCTCGGTCTTCACCGTGGTGCCATGCAAGCTGAGTTTGAACAGACGCTCCAGCAAGCCATTGCGTAATGGCGGCGAGAGTTCCAGCGTCGATGCTTCGGATTTGCGGCTTTCCACAGCGAATACTCCTCAAGAGTTTTATTGTTATTTCCAGGGCCGGACCCATGAGGGTGGCAGCGGCCCTTTGAGGCACTTGCGAATTTGTTGACCGCTTGGTCAGGAACTCGCACGAAGTGGATTATGCTTTTGTATACAAATAATGCAAATAATGTTTTTGGTTTTGTCGACGAAATATTTGGCTTTAGGGATATATCGCCTGATAGGACGCCATCGCGGGCAAGCCACGCTCCCACAGGTTTTGTGTCGTTCGCTGACCCTGTGAACGTCGAAGACCCTGTGGGAGCGTGGCTTGCCCGCGATGACTGACTTGAGGACAGGTAGATTTTTACTGGTTTTTCCCCAACGCCAGATTCACCGCCAGCCACCCGTTTACCGCCGTCTCCCCAGCCTCGCCGAATACTCTCTCCAACAATTTCACCTGCTCACGGCGCAGCGCCTGTTCAAACCGCGCGCCTTCGTCGGTCAACTCCAGCAGACGCTTGCGCTTGTCAGTCTCGGACGCGACGCTGTCGACCAGATGCATCTCCAACAATTGCCGCAACGGCATGTTCAGCGCCTGCTTGCTCACGCCGAGCAACGCCAACAGCTCCTTGACGCTCAGGTTCGGATAGCGGGCGATGAAAAACACGATGCGCTGATGCACCCGACTCAGGCCGCGACGTTCGAGCATTTCATCGGCCTTGGCGGTGAAGGCCTGGTAGCCGAAGAAAAACGCTTCCATGGCTTGCTGCTGGGAAAGCGGGTTTTTAAGGTCAAGCATATTGACGTATCCGTTCGAGGAGGCGTAATTTCGGTCAACAAGTTTGACTCATTTTCCACATGCCTCGCTACCGGTGATCCCCATGGCTTTTTCCGAACGTGTCTCGCGCCTTAAAAGTTCTTTGATCCGTGAAATCCTCGCCGCGGCCCAGCGTCCGCAGATGATGTCGTTTGCCGGCGGTCTACCGGCCGAAGCCATGTTGCCGAAGGTCGATTGGACCGAGATGCCGGTTTCCATGGGTCAATACGGCATGAGCGAAGGCGAACCGGCGCTGCGTGAGGCGCTGGCCGCCGAGGCGCGGGCGTTGGGAGTGCCATGTGAGGCGAGCCAGGTACTGGTGGTCAGCGGCTCACAGCAGACCCTCGACCTGGCCGCCAAGCTGTACATCGACAAGGGCACCGAGATCCTGCTCGAAGCGCCGACTTATCTGGCGGCGTTGCAGATTTTCCAGTTATTCGGCGCCGATTGCCTGACCGTGCCGCTGGAGGCTGAGGGGCCGAACCTGGCGGAGCTGCGCGTTTGCCTGGAACAACACCGACCGGCTTTCATCTACCTGATCCCGACCTTCCAAAATCCATCGGCGGTGCGTTACAGCGAAGCCAAGCGTGACGCGGTGGCGGCGTTGCTCGATGAATTTGGCGTGACGCTGATTGAAGACGAGCCTTACCGCGAACTGACCTTCGACGGTGGCAGCGCCACACCGATCGTCAGTCGCTTGAAGAAGGCCAGCTGGATCTACACCGGCACCGTGTCGAAAACCCTGCTACCGGGTTTGCGCGTTGGTTACTTGATTGCCAGTCCGGACCTGTTTCCCCATCTGTTGAAACTCAAGCAATCGGCGGATTTGCACACCAATCGGGTCGGCCAATGGCAGGCACTGCAATGGATCGGCAGCGAGAAATATCAGCAACACCGCAGTGAGTTGCGTGATTTTTATCGGGGGCGACGGGATGCGTTTCAGGCTGCGCTGGAAACTCACTTCTCCGATCTGGCGGACTGGAACGTACCGCAGGGCGGGTTGTTTTTCTGGCTGAAACTCAAGCAGCCGCAAGACACCCGCACCTTGCTCAACGCCGCGCTGGCCAATGACGTGGCGTTTATGCCGGGTGAGCCGTTTTTCCCTGAGCCGGATAACCATCCGGGGTATTTGCGGTTGAACTTCAGCCACATTGATCCGGCGCGGCTGGATGAGGGGCTCAAGCGATTAGCGGCGGTGGTGCGACAGGCGCAGGCAGTGCAGGCAGCCTAGAAACAAATAAACCGGCGCAAGGGCCGGTTTATTTTTGCCTGGAGATTTGTGGTGGCTGTAGTGGCCTCATCGCGAGCAAGCTCGCTCCCACAGGTTTTGTGCACACCACAGCCCCCCTGTGGGAGCGAGCTTGCTCGCGATGAGGCCACTACAGCCACCACAAATCTCCAGGCAAAAATAAACCGGCCCTTGCGCCGGTTTATTTGTTTCTAGGCTGCCTGCACTGCCTGCGCCTGTCGCACCACCGCCGCTAATCGCTTGAGCCCCTCATCCAGCCGCGCCGGATCAATGTGGCTGAAGTTCAACCGCAAATACCCCGGATGGTTATC
>NZ_JBFUIC010000104.1:0-16297 GCF_056402075.1 Pseudomonas sp. P4_C3 | reverse complement strand
CCCTCGGTGTCTTGAACCGGCGACCTGCAGTCAGGACTGCCGCTCCGCTGCCAAGTCAGGCATGACCCCGACCCGGATGGGTAAAAACCTGAATCGAACTTAGTTGACAGCTTCTTTCAGTGCTTTACCGGCTTTGAAACCTGGTTTTTTGGCGGCTGCGATTTCCAGCGTCTTACCGGTCTGTGGGTTACGACCAATGCGAGCTGGACGATCGGTTACGGAGAAAGTACCGAAACCAACCAGAACAACAGAGTCGCCAGCCTTGAGAGCGCCAGTGACGGATTCGATTACAGCGTCCAGCGCACGGCCAGCAGCAGCTTTCGGGATATCAGCGGATGCAGCGATAGCATCAATCAGTTCCGACTTGTTCACTCTAAGTCCCCTTATATCTATTTGAGTATGATTCTAAGTTTTTTTGGTGAAAGCAAAAACGAGTGCTGAATGGCCTACAGACACTTAAGAGCCGCTTTATAACAAGGGCTCTAAAAAGCTGTCAAGAAAGCCCCCCAGGCAAATACGTACTAATGCGTGCTAATTCTTTCCTTAGAATCTGCGTCGCGTTTCTCATCCTTCGCGACTATCTCCGGAGCCACATCCGGCAAGGGCTCCGGCGCGTATTGCAGCGCAATTTGCAGGACCTCGTCAATCCATTTAACCGGTTTAATCTGTAGATCCTGCTTGATATTGTCCGGAATCTCTTTGAGATCGCGCACATTTTCTTCAGGAATGATCACGGTCTTGATTCCGCCACGATGGGCAGCCAGCAGTTTTTCTTTCAAGCCGCCAATGGCCAGTACCTGGCCACGCAGAGTGATTTCGCCAGTCATGGCGACATCTGCGCGAACCGGAATACCGGTCAAGGCCGAAACAAGGGCCGTGCACATGCCCACACCGGCGCTAGGACCGTCTTTCGGGGTCGCCCCTTCCGGCATATGGATGTGCGTGTCGCGCTTCTCATGGAAGTCCAGGGGAATGCCCAGGCTCTTCGCCCGGCTGCGAACAACGGTCAAGGCTGCGGTGATCGACTCGACCATCACGTCACCCAGGGAACCGGTCTTGATCAACTGGCCCTTGCCCGGCACGACAGCGGCTTCGATGGTCAGCAATTCGCCGCCCACTTGAGTCCACGCCAGTCCGGTCACCTGACCGATCTGATCCTGCTGCTCGGCCAGGCCGTAGCGGAATTTGCGCACGCCCAGGAAGTGCTCCAGCATGTCTGCGGTCACCTTCACCGAGAAGCGTTTTTCCAGCGCGTGCTCCTTGACGGCCTTGCGGCAAACCTTGGCAATCTGACGCTCCAGCCCACGCACACCGGCTTCACGGGTGTAGTAGCGGATGATGTCGCGGATCGCTTCTGCGTCAAACTCCAGCTCGCCTTTCTTCAAGCCGTTGGCCGTGATCTGCTTTGGCGAAAGATATTTGACGGCGATGTTGATCTTCTCGTCTTCGGTGTAGCCTGGCAGACGGATCACTTCCATCCGGTCCAGCAACGCCGGCGGGATGTTCATCGAGTTCGAGGTGCACAGGAACATCACATCGGACAAGTCGTAGTCGACTTCCAGATAGTGATCGTTGAAGTTGTGGTTCTGCTCGGGATCGAGCACTTCCAGCAACGCTGATGCCGGATCGCCACGCATATCGCTGCCCATTTTGTCGATTTCATCGAGCAGGAACAGCGGATTGCGGACACCCACTTTTGTCATCTTTTGAATCAATCTTCCTGGCATCGAACCGATGTAAGTACGGCGATGGCCACGAATTTCCGCTTCATCACGCACGCCACCGAGGGCCATGCGTACGAATTTGCGGTTGGTGGCGTGAGCAATCGACTCCGCCAGGGACGTTTTACCCACCCCGGGAGGACCGACCAGGCACAACACCGGACCACGAATTTTCTTCACGCGTTTTTGCACGGCGAGGTATTCGAGGATGCGCTCTTTGACTTCTTCCAGGCCATAGTGGTCGGCATCCAGAATGTCTTCTGCACGCGCCAGATCCAGGCGCACTTTGCTCTGGGCCTTCCACGGCACCTGAACCAGCCAGTCGATGTACGAACGCACCACGGTCGCTTCCGCGGACATCGGCGACATTTGCTTGAGCTTGTTCAGTTCGGCCGTGGCCTTGGCCAGCGCGTCTTTTGGCAGGCCGGCGGCATCGATACGCTTTTTCAGCTCTTCGACTTCGTTGTGACCTTCATCGCTGTCGCCGAGCTCTTTCTGAATGGCCTTCATCTGCTCATTCAGGTAGTACTCGCGCTGACTGCGCTCCATTTGTTTTTTGACGCGACCGCGAATGCGTTTTTCGACTTGCAGCAGATCGATCTCGGCATCCAGCAACGCCAGAACGTGCTCGACCCGGGCCGACAAATCGATGATTTCGAGGATTTCCTGCTTCTGTTCGATCTTCAGGGCCATGTGCGCGGCCATGGTATCCACCAGGCGGCCTGGCTCATCGATGCTGTTGAGCGATGACAGGACTTCAGCCGGGACTTTCTTGCCCAACTGCACATATTGCTCGAACTGGGATAGCAGACTGCGTACGAATACTTCCGACTCGCGCTCTGGCGCGTCGACTTCGTCGATCAGGGAGACTTCGGCACGGCAGTGGCCGTCCACTTCGCTGAAGCGCTCAACGGCGCCCCGCTGCTCACCCTCGACCAGAACCTTGACCGTACCGTCAGGCAGCTTCAGCAGCTGCAGAACGGTGGCAATCGTACCTACGCGATACAGGGCATCTTCACCGGGATCGTCATCAGCCGGGTTTCTCTGGGCCAGCAGAAGAATCTGTTTGTCACCCGTCATCGCAGCCTCGAGGGCTTCGATGGATTTCTCGCGTCCCACGAACAGCGGGATAACCATGTGCGGATAAACCACGACATCACGCAATGGCAGGAGAGGCAATTCGATGGTTGTCTTCATGATTTCGCCTCTACGGYGGCCGTAAGGCCGGAAACAGATGGAAGTAAGCTTGAAACCAAGATGGGGGCAGCCTTCAAAAAAAACAAGCACAAAGACTGTGTAAAACGCGCAAAAAGCAAAGGGGCCCGAAGGCCCCTTCTTTATACCGGCTGCGTGACGCTTAAGCGTCTGGCGCGGCCTTGGCGGTCGGCTCACTGTTTTCGTAGATATACAGTGGCTTGGACTTGCCTTCTATCACGCTTTCATCGATCACTACTTTGCTCACCTCCGATTGCGAGGGGATTTCATACATAGTGTCGAGCAATACACCTTCGAGAATCGAACGCAGGCCACGGGCACCGGTTTTACGCTCCAGGGCACGCTTGGCGACCGATTTCAGTGCGTCGGAACGGAATTCCAGATCAACGCCTTCCATCTCGAACAGCTTGGCATACTGCTTGGTCAGAGCATTTTTCGGCTCGGTGAGAATCTGCATCAATGCAGCCTCGTCAAGCTCGTCCAGCGTGGCAAGTACCGGCAGACGACCGACGAATTCCGGGATCAGACCGAACTTGACCAGATCGTCAGGCTCGACTTCACGCAGGGACTCACCGACTTTCTTGCCTTCTTCCTTGCTGCGCACTTCTGCATTGAAGCCGATGCCGCCCTTGGTGGAACGGTTTTGAATAACCTTTTCCAGACCAGAGAACGCACCACCGCAAATGAACAGGATGTTACGGGTGTCGACCTGAAGGAATTCCTGCTGCGGATGCTTACGACCACCTTGAGGCGGAACGGAAGCGACCGTGCCTTCGATCAACTTGAGCAGGGCCTGCTGCACGCCCTCACCGGATACGTCCCGGGTGATCGACGGGTTGTCAGACTTGCGCGAAATCTTGTCGATTTCATCGATGTAGACAATACCCATCTGGGCTTTTTCCACGTCGTAATCGCATTTCTGCAGCAACTTCTGAATGATGTTCTCGACATCTTCACCCACGTAACCCGCCTCGGTGAGGGTGGTTGCATCAGCGATGGTGAACGGAACGTTCAGCAAGCGGGCCAGTGTTTCGGCAAGCAGGGTTTTACCCGAGCCTGTCGGGCCGATCAGCAGGATGTTGCTCTTGCCGAGTTCGACGTCGTCATTCTTTTTGTCACGCTGATTCAGGCGCTTGTAGTGGTTGTACACCGCTACGGCCAGAACCTTTTTCGCACGCTCCTGACCAATCACATACTGATCAAGGATGCCGCTGATTTCTTTAGGCGAAGGCAATTTATGCGCGCTGCTTTCGGCCTGTGCTTCCTGCACCTCCTCGCGGATGATGTCATTGCACAGGTCGACGCACTCGTCGCAGATAAAGACCGAGGGGCCGGCAATCAATTTGCGTACTTCATGCTGGCTTTTGCCACAGAAGGAGCAATAGAGCAGCTTGCCGTTGTCCTCGCCGTTGCGGGTGTCAGTCATTCGTTCGATCCAAATCCGATAGGCTTGCAACACAAGATGAAGGCTATTGCGGGCTTTTTCAAGCCCGCTGGTGATCGGACCCGCCGACCAGCCCTATTTTGAGCTGCTTATTTCAAGCAGGGCGCTGGGTGATCACTTCATCGATCAACCCGTACTCACGCGCGGCTTCTGCACTCATGAAATTGTCGCGATTGGTATCGCGCTCGATTTCTTCAAGAGTGCGCCCGCTATGCAGGGCCATCAGCGTGTTGAGACGCTCACGAATAAAGAGGATTTCCTTGGCATGGATTTCGATATCCGACGCCTGCCCCTGGAAACCGCCCAGTGGCTGGTGAATCATCACACGCGAGTTCGGCAGGCAGTAACGCTTGCCAGGGGCACCGGCCGTCAGCAGAAACGCGCCCATGCTGCACGCCTGACCGATACAGGTGGTCGCCACGTTGGGTTTGATGAACTGCATGGTGTCGTAGATCGACATGCCTGCCGTCACCGAACCGCCCGGGGAGTTGATATAGAGATGGATGTCCTTGTCCGGATTTTCCGCTTCAAGGAACAGCAGTTGCGCACAGATCAGGTTGGCCATGTAGTCCTCTACCGGGCCAACCAGAAAGATCACTCGCTCCTTGAGCAGCCGCGAGTAGATGTCGTAGGCGCGCTCGCCACGAGCGGACTGCTCGACAACCATCGGGACCAGACCGCCTGCGGCCTGGATATCAGAGTTCTGCTGAATATACGAATTACGGAACATGCTCTGCAGTCACTCCCAAATAGTTATGTCTTGAATACGCATAAGCCAGCACGAAGGCTGGCTTATGGTGTTTGCTTCTTACCGCAAAAGTGATCAGTCGGCTTGTGGTGCTTCTACCGGCTTGACCGCTTCTTCGTAAGAGACCGATTTGTCGGTCACGCTAGCTTTCTGCAGAACAGTATCCACAACTTGCTCTTCCAGCACAACCGAACGAACTTCGTTCAGTTGCTGGTCGTTTTTGTAGTACCAGGACACAACCTGCTCAGGCTCCTGGTAGGCCGAAGCCATTTCCTGAATCATCTCGCGAACGCGGGTTTCGTCAGGCTTCAGGTCGAATTGCTTGACCACTTCAGCCACGATCAGGCCCAGCACTACGCGGCGCTTGGCTTGTTCTTCGAACAGCTCGGCCGGCAGTTGGTCTGGCTTGATGTTGCCGCCGAACTGCTGGACAGCCTGCACGCGCAGACGGTCAACTTCGTTGGACAGCAGAGCCTTTGGCACTTCGATCGGGTTGGTGGCCAGCAGACCGTCCATTACCTGATTCTTGACCTTGGATTTGATCGCCTGACGCAGCTCGCGCTCCATGTTCTTGCGAACTTCGGCACGGAAGCCATCCAGACCGGTTTCCTTGATGCCGAATTGAGCGAAGAATTCTTCGGTCAGTTCTGGCAGCTTTGGCTCGGAAACGGTGTTGACGGTCACGGTGAACTCGGCGGTTTTGCCAGCCAGGTCCAGGTTCTGATAGTCCTCTGGGAAAGTCAGGTTCAGAACGCGTTCTTCACCGGCTTTAGCGCCAACCAGGCCATCTTCGAAACCAGGGATCATGCGGCCGGAACCCAGAACYAGCTGAGTACCCTTGGCGGAACCGCCAGCGAACACTTCACCGTCGACTTTGCCGACGAAATCAATGTTCAGCTGATCTTCGTTCTGGGCAGCGCGATCGGCCACTTCGAAACGGGTGTTCTGCTTGCGCAGGACTTCCAGCATTTTGTCCAGATCGGCATCAGCCACGTCAGCGCTCAGGCGCTCGACGGTGATACCTTCGAAACCGGCAACGGTGAACTCAGGGAACACTTCGAATACGGCAACGTATTCCAGGTCCTTGCCCGCTTCCAGGGACTTAGGCTCGATCGAAGGCTGGCCAGCCGGGTTCAGCTTCTGCTCAACCACCGCTTCGTAGAAGGAAGACTGGATCACGTCGCCTACAGCTTCCTGGCGAGCGTCGGCACCGAAACGGCGCTTGATTTCGCTCATTGGCACTTTGCCTGGACGGAAGCCAGCAATCTTGGCCTTTTGGGCGGTCTGCTGCAGACGCTTGTTGACCTGGCTCTCGATGCGCTCAGCCGGCACGGTGACGCTCATGCGGCGCTCAAGAGCAGTAGTATTTTCAACAGAAACTTGCATGGATATTCCTCGTTGCACAGACGTTAGCCGGCCGTTTCCGACCCCAGAATCAAGGGCATGCATTCTAGTGGGTCAAACTCAAGAAGTCACCCTACTGAAAACGGGTAAAAACGCAGCAGGCAATTTATAGGTGCGAATGCACGAATGCACCTCGCCCCGATGGCAAATACAACCAATCACGCCAGGGCTCTGCGCCAACCTTTCCATATATAGAGAAGGCAGCCAATCATCTCCCTGACAGCCGATCTCGCAAGCAAGGCCGGCGGGCAGGACTGCATCATCGAGAAACATAAATACGACGAAACGCCCCACCCCTGCGACCCGGAACCCGCGGCCGCTGAAACAAAAAAGGCGCCAGACTTTTCAATCTGGCGCCTTTCGAAATATGGGGTGGACGATGGGGATCGAACCCACGACAACGGGAGTCACAATCCCGTGCTCTACCAACTGAGCTACGCCCACCATATCGCGTTACTTGTGCCAAAGCTGCCTAATGGCGCACCCGGCAGGACTCGAACCTGCGACCATCCGCTTAGAAGGCGGATGCTCTATCCAGCTGAGCTACGGGCGCCTTGTTAGCTGTACCCTTGGAGGACTACAAACTAAGTGCTTTCCAGTCTCGCAGAACCGTAATCCTGCTCAACCTTCTTAACCAGTGYTAGGCTGTGCCCGACAAGTGCGACGAATAGTATAGAGCCCCCCGAAGGTCGTCAAATCATTTTTAAAAAAAATTCATTTAATTAAAGGAGTTAGGGGAATTTGCAGACCAAGCGCCTTTGCCCTCACCGCATGACATGCGAGAATGCGTTCTCTTTTTTTCCCCTCTCGATGGTTAATCACGCGCAATGACTGCACAACTTATCGACGGCAAATCGATCGCCGCCAGCCTGCGCCAGCAGATCGCCCAACGTGTCACCGAGCGTCGCCAGCAAGGCCTGCGCACGCCCGGCCTTGCGGTGATCCTGGTCGGCAGCGATCCTGCCTCTCAGGTTTATGTCTCGCACAAGCGTAAAGACTGCGAAGAGGTCGGCTTTCTATCCCAAGCCTATGACCTGCCTTCCGAAACCACTCAAGAAGCGCTGACCGAGCTGATCGATCGCCTGAACGACGATCCTGCAATCGACGGCGTTCTGCTTCAGCTTCCGCTTCCCGAACACCTCGACGCCTCCAGACTGCTGGAGCGCATTCGTCCGGATAAAGACGTCGACGGTTTCCATCCTTATAACGTCGGTCGCTTGGCCCAGCGTATCCCTCTGCTGCGCCCATGCACTCCCAAAGGCATCATGACCCTGCTGGAAAGCACCGGTGTCGACCTTTACGGGATGGATGCCGTGGTTGTTGGCGCGTCCAATATCGTTGGCCGCCCGATGGCCATGGAATTGTTGCTGGCCGGTTGCACCGTGACGGTCACCCACCGTTTTACCAAGGACCTTGCCGGCCATGTCGGCCGTGCGGACCTGGTCGTCGTGGCCGCCGGCAAGCCGGGCCTGGTCAAGGGTGAATGGATCAAGGAAGGCGCGATCGTGATCGATGTCGGCATCAACCGTCAGGACGATGGCAAGCTGGTCGGTGACGTGATCTACGAAACCGCCCTGCCCCGCGCCGGCTGGATTACTCCAGTACCGGGCGGCGTAGGCCCGATGACTCGTGCCTGTCTGCTGGAGAACACCCTGTACGCTGCTGAAACCCTGCACAGCTGAGTTTCAACGCGGACGCTGACAGCGAGTCAAAGAACCCCGCCCCCGGCGGGGTTCTTTTTGCCTGCGAAAAAACCTCGACCGCCCGCCGGAAAATGACATTTTTTTTATGCTTCTCAGGACTTTCACCTGTTACTTGAACAACCATCGACAGTTATTCAGYCATACTCCAGAATGTCGCGCTTTTCAGGAAACAGCCCGTTACAAAACGGCTTATCAACACCCTTTATGAGTCTGCCAGCGTGAAAATCCGTCTTTCCATCCTGAGCCTATTTTTTGCAGTTACAGGGACTTTCCTCACGCCAATCGCCAGTGCTGACGAGACCACCGCAGCGCCGCGAGATACGAAGACACTCAAGCTCGCTTCCGGCAGCTCCTTGCTGCTGGACATGCAGACCAACAAAGTCATCTATGCCAGCAATCCTGACGTGGTAGTGCCGATCGCTTCCGTCAGCAAGTTGATGACTGGCCTGGTCGTGGTTGAATCCCGACAGAACATGGACGAATACATCGACGTCAACATCAGCGACACACCGGAAATGAAAGGCGTGTTCTCCCGGGTCAAACTCCGGAGCGAACTGCCGCGCCGGGAAATGCTGCTGATTGCCCTGATGTCCTCGGAAAACCGCGCCGCGGCGACTCTGGCGCACCACTATCCGGGCGGCTATGCCGCGTTCATTGCTGCAATGAACGCCAAGGCCCGGGCACTGGGCATGACCAACACGCATTTCGTCGAGCCGACCGGCCTCTCCCCGCGCAACGTATCGACCGCTCGCGACCTGAGCAAGCTGTTGATCGCCGCGCACAAGTACCCGCTTCTGACCGAGCTGAGCACGACCAAGGAAAAAACCGTCTCGTTCCGTAAACCCAGCTACAGCCTGGGCTTTCGCAACACCGACCATTTGGTCCGCAAGCCGGACTGGGACATCCAGCTGACGAAAACCGGTTTCACCAACGAAGCCGGTCACTGCCTGGTGCTGGTGACCCGAATGGGTAACCGCCCGGTGGCCTTGGTGATTCTTGACGCCTATGGCAAGTACACCCATTTTGCCGATGCCACGCGCATGCGTAATTGGGTAGAGAGCGGAAGGAGCGCGGACGTGCCTTCCGTAGCCTTGCAGTACAAGGCAGACAAGAACCTCAAGCATCGGCAGAGCGGCGTGGTTGAAGCGTCGAAGTAACCTTGCTGCAAACGCATGAAAAAGCCCCGAACATTCGGGGCTTTTTTTCGTCGCGAAGTTAGTCGTTAGGCAGTGGCATCTGGTCGTCATCCGGGATGCCGTCGCCGGTACTTGGATCTCTCCAACCCTTTGGTTTTTCAGTAGGCACCACCGTTGGCCGCGCCAATGGATCTCTCAACGGGCTGTCGGGATCCATCACCGGATCGGTGCTTTGCTCGGGGGTTGTGGGAACAGCCTCTGGACGCTTGTCGTCGAAACTGGAGTCGGTAGACATACGCACCTCCATTGGACCTAGGGTTTCAGATTTGCCAGTGGATCGTAGGGCTTGGCCGGGGCCTTGGGATTATCCCCCGGCTTCACATCCCTCGGTGCCTTGGCGGGCCCGATGGGGTCGACCTGTGGATCGGCAAGGTCCGGAGAATCGGGATCGAAGCCCAGCTCATTGCCAGACGAATGCTCAGACGAGTGCGGACCGACGGGCGTTGTGGAATGAGCCATGGGCGCCTCCTGATCTCGGCCCGGGATATTATTCCGGGCCCTTAAGGATCAGAGGCTGGCGACGGGCGAAGGTGCCCGGCGGGTGACCAACGGACTTACTGGCTGGCCAAGGCTTTTTTTGCCCTGGCGGCGGCCTGTTCCTGACCGGCCTGAGCCAGATCGCTGGCGGCCTTGAGCCAACGCTGCTGATCGACCTGGGCCGGGATTTGCGTCGGATTCTGGATCAGCACGGCCCAACCGCCGGCGTCCTTGAACGCCGACTCGAAGGAGCTGAAGCTCATCAGTTCGCGGTGATTCATCCCGGCCCGCAGCAGGACCGTCTGCTTCTGGCGGTTGTAGCCGGCCAGAATGGCGTATCGCGGTTCGGCCCACATGGCCGAGCCTTCAGTAAAGCGCACCATCACCGGATAACCGGCGGCGACTTGCGTCAACAAGGCCGGCAGGTTGCTGTCGAGGGGATAGACCACCATCCCGTACTCGCGGGCCAGGTTCTGCATGTTCTGTTGCAACTGGGCTTCGGCCCCCGGCAAATGCAAGGGTTTGTCGAGTAACCCCGGGGTAATCACGATGCCCTGCTGGGACAGCATGCTGGCCAGCACCTGCGGTCCGCTTTGATACGCATCGCCTCGGTAGAATCGGCCGCTGAGCTCGACACGCTCCGGCAAACGCTTGATCTCGGGCGCAACGCTACCGGCACAGCCCACCAGGCTTGCCACGCAACCAGCTATGAGCATGGTCGACAAAATTCGAGAAAATACCCGCACCATCATCTCTCTCTTGTTCAGGTTCAGACGCCAGGCAATCCCATTCCCGGCTTGGCCGTCGATCATAGGGCGCCGCGCCGCTACGGTATAGCTCTAAACGGTAGTCGCGTGCATTCGATAGAGCGAACTGGTTGGTGACTGCCGACTTTCGCTCAATAGCCTGAAATACAGCAACGGCTAGACTGTTCCCTGAAGGGACGACAGCGAAGCGCGTGTGCCCACAGCAGGGCAAAGAGGAGGCAAAGATGAGCCTGACCATGATCATTGTGATGTTGATTGGCGGTTGGCTGGCGGTAGCCGCCGCCATGCTGTGGGGCGTGCTGCGCATTACTCGCCGCCACCATCACCCTGTTCAGCCAGCACCTGCACCGCAAGCGGACAAAACGCGGAGCCAACACGCCAACGCTCACTGACAAACACCTTTACCCGACACCAACAAAAACGGCCGCCTGCACTCCWWGGAGTKCAGGCGGCCGCTTCTTTCAGCGACGGTCAGGCTTCAGTGGCTACGCGCTTCTGCCTGGCCCGGCGGGACATCATGTTCAACGCCTCGATCGAAGCCGAGAATGCCATGGCCGCATAGACGTAGCCTTTCGGTACATGGGCGCCAAAGCCTTCGGCGATCAGCGTCATGCCGATCATGATCAGGAAGCCCAGGGCCAGCATCACCACCGTCGGGTTGTCGTTAATGAACTTGGCCAGCGGATCCGCCGCCAGCAACATCACCAAGACCGACACCACCACCGCGATGACCATGATCGGCAAATGCTCGGTCATGCCGACAGCGGTAATGATGCTGTCGATGGAGAACACCATGTCCAGCATCAGGATCTGACCGATCGCGGCAGCGAAACCCAGGGTCACGGTCGAGGTCGCCGACTTCGGATCTTCCGGTGCCGGGTCCATGCTGTGATGGATCTCGGTGGTTGCCTTCCACAACAGGAACAGGCCACCGGCAATCAGGATCATGTCTTTCCAGGAAAACGCGTGGCCGAGAATCTCGATCACCGGCGCAGTCAACTGCACGATGAACGCGATGGTGCTCAGCAAGCCCAGGCGCAGGATCAATGCCATGCCGATACCGATGCGTCGTGCCCGCTGTCGATTGTGCAAGGGCAGCTTGTTGGTCAGGATCGAGATGAAGATCAGGTTATCGATGCCAAGCACGATCTCCATCACAATCAGGGTGGCAAGGGCGACCCAGGCGGTGGGGCTGGCGGCAAGTTGTAAAAGGTAGTCCATGGGTCAGTCCTGACTCGTTGTAATACGGTTTAGATTTCCTGGGAGGAAGATTCGGTTTTTTCCGATTCTTTTTCCGATGATTCTTTTTTTCTGATCAACCCGCTGGTGGCGTCACTGAGTGCTTGCTCGGCAGCCTTGTGGGTATCGTCAATCGCCTGTTTGGCGCTTTCGGCAGCCTTGCCCATCAACTGTTGCGCGCTTTTCTCGGCCTGGTCGCAACCGGCCAGTACCAGTAAAGACGTGATCAACAGTGCCGTGGTTTTCAGCTTCATGATGCTTCCCTCGTTAGAACAAACGGGACCTGAACAATGGCCCGTTGATAGCGATGCATTCTAGGGAAGTGAATACTTCAGGAAAATTCGTATTTTTGCCATGCATACTTCGGTTTTTACGAATGTATGAGCTGCCGAAGGCTGCGATCTTTTGATGTTGATTTTCTCGGGCGATTGAAAGATCGCAGCCTCGTTTCACTCGACAGCTCCTACACAGCTCCTACAGAGGGCCATACATATGTTGAATTATCGGCAATTGCATTACTTCTGGGTGGTGGCCAAGACCGGCAGCATCGTGCGCGCCTGCGAGCAACTGAACCTCACGCCACAAACCATCAGCGGGCAGATTTCATTGCTGGAACAGACCTTTGGCATCGAATTGTTTCGGCGCGTTGGGCGGCAACTCGAACTGACCGAGGCCGGCCGCCAGGCCCTGCCCTACGCCGAACAAATGTTTCAGCTGGGCGGCGAACTGGAACTGATGCTGCGGGCACAACCCAATGAACAGCAGATCCTGTTTCGCGTCGGTGTGGCCGACGTGGTGCCCAAATCCATCGTCTATCGCCTGATCGCACCGACCATGGAGCTGAGCGAACCGCTGCGCATCACGTGCCGCGAAGACAAGCTTGAACGTTTGTTGGCAGACCTGGCGATCCAGCGCCTGGACCTGGTGATCTCCGACAGCCCGATGCCGTCGCACCTGGACATCAAGGGCTACAGCCAGAAACTCGGTGAGTGCGGGATCAGCTTTTTCGCCACCCCGGAGCTGGCGGCACGTTACGGTCAGGACTTCCCGCGCAATCTGCACGGTGCTCCTCTGCTGATTCCCGGGCCGGAAACCGTGGTGCGTAGCCGTTTGCAACGCTGGTTCGCCGAGCAGCAGATCCAGCCGAAAATTGTCGGCGAGTTCGACGACAGCGCCCTGATGCAAGCCTTCGGCCAATCCGGCAGCGGGATCTTCATCGGCCCGAGCGTGATTGCCGATGAAGTGCAACGCCAATATGGCGTGGAAGTGATCGGCCAGACCGACGCGGTGAGCGAGTCGTTCTATGCCATCTCAGTGGAGCGCAAGGTCAGGCACCCCGGCATTGTCGCCATTACCGAAGGTGCCCGACGCGAGCTGTTTACAGCGCTGTAACCACTTCGCGCGGCTTGAAGGTCATCAGCGCTATCGCAAGCAGGATCGAGGCGAGGATGAACGCCGCCGCGGCGAAGCCAAGGCCTTGCAGACCGACACTGTCGATCACCCGACCACCGATCATCGCGCCCAGACCGATACCGAGGTTGGCCCCGGCGATGTTCAGCGACGCGGCGAAGGCCGGCGCTTCGGGCGCGGCTTTCATCAGGCGCACATGGCTGACCAGGAACAACGCCGCCTGGGTCACGCCCCAGATGCCCATCGCCGCCGCCAGACCGAGCGGCGAATGAATGTTCGGCACCAGCGCCACCAGGCCGGCGATCATGAACGCGCAGAACATCATCGACGCCATCAGCGGATGACGATCCACCGCCCGGCCGCCCAGGGAGTTGCCGATCAACCCGACCGCACCGAAGCCCATCAGGCACCAGCCAACCACGGTGCCGTTGAAGCCGGCCAGACGTTCGAGGATGTCAGCCAGGTAGGTGTAGGCGGTGAACATACCGCTGAACACAATCACAGACAGCAGCACGTGACCGAGCATCAGCGGGCTGCGCAGGATCTTGAACTGCGAGCGGAAGCTCACCTGATGCTGGTGCAGGTTGGTCTTGGGCAGATAGATAAACAGCAGCAACGCCTTGGCAAAGGCGATGACCGCCAGAATCGCGAAGGCACTGCGCCAGCCGAACGCATCGGAAATCAGCGTGCCCACGGGAATGCCGAACACCGTTGCGCAGACGATACCGAAGCCGATCTTGGCGATGGCGCGACCGGCGTAATCCGGCCCGACGATGTCCACCGCCGTTTCACTGGCCAGCGCCCAGAACACCGGCAGCCCCAGCGCCGGGATCAACCGGGCAAACGCCATCACCCAGATATTCGGCGCCAGCGCCGCCAGCGTGTTGGCCAGGCCAAACATGATCAACACCGAGATAAACAGCTTGCGCCGTTCGAAGCGGGCGAAGTACGCCGTCAGGAACGGCCCGAACGCGGCCACGGTGAAGGCGAACAAAGTCACCAGCAAACCCGCTTGCGGGATGCTGACGTCAAGGTCCCGGGCGATCGCCGGCAACAGGCCAACGATGATGAATTCCGTGGTCAGCACCGTAAAACCGGCTGCAGACAACAGAAGAATGGGCAACAGCATGCAGAACTCCAGAAAAAACGACGACACCAGCGATAGCCCGGAGGCCCACTGGCAGACATGAAAATGAGGATGGCGAATCTTAACAGAGTGTTTCCGAACGCGGTTGCACGAACCTGCCTATCTCGTTGAATGCCATGGTGGCAGTTCGTCACAGGTCTGAAAGATCGCTCCTACGCTGTGATAAAGTCCGCGCCCTGAAAAACGTACACCCTGTGTTCATCGGCCATTTTTGGCGTCGATGTCGCGCTCCTCTTCGGTTTCCTGCGGGCTGCACGTGCGGTGAAACCTTGCACTTATAAAAAATCAGAGATGCCGTTTTATGACTGCTTCATCCCCTTCTCTATTGCACCGCCTCAAACGCCTTAGCCTGGTCACGCAGATCGTGATCGGCCTGATCGCCGGTATTGCCCTGGCGCTGTTTGCCCCCGACATGGCGAAGTCCACGGCGTTCATCGGCAAAGTGTTTGTCTCGGCACTGAAAGCCGTCGCGCCGATTCTGGTGTTCGTACTGGTCATGGCGTCGATTGCCAACCACAAGCACGGTCAGGAAACCCATATCCGGCCGATTCTGTTCCTGTATCTGCTGGGCACTTTCGCCGCGGCCGTGGTCGCGGTGGTTGCCAGCATGACGTTCCCGTCGAGCCTGGTGCTGTCGACCCAGGACGTCGCGGTCACAGCGCCAGGCGGGATTGGCGAGGTGTTGCAAAGCCTGTTGCTGAGCGTGGTCGATAATCCGGTCAGCGCCCTGATGAACGCCAATTTCATCGGCATTCTGGCGTGGGCCATCGGCATGGGCATCGCCATTCGTCATGCCGGCGACACTACTCGTGAAGTGCTGGGTGACCTGTCCAATGGCGTGACGGTGATTGTGCGCCTGGTGATCAGCTTCGCCCCGCTGGGCATCTTCGGCCTGGTGGCTTCGACCCTGGCCACTTCCGGTTTCGGCGCCTTGATCGGCTACGCCCACCTGCTGGCCGTACTGCTGGGCTGCATGCTGTTCGTGGCGCTGGTGATGAACCCGCTCATCGTGTTCTGGAAACTGCATCGCAACCCGTACCCGCTGGTCCTGACCTGCCTGCGCGAGAGCGGCATCACCGCGTTCTTCACCCGCAGTTCGGCGGCGAACATTCCGGTCAACCTGGAATTGAGCAAGCGTCTGGGCCTGCACGAAGACACCTACTCGGTATCGATCCCGCTGGGTGCGACCATCAACATGGCCGGCGCGGCGATCACCATCACCGTGCTGACCCTGGCGGCGGTGCACACGCTGGGCATCGCCGTGGACATTCCCACCGCGATCCTGCTGAGCGTCGTCGCAGCCATCTGCGCCTGCGGCGCTTCGGGTGTGGCGGGTGGTTCGCTGTTGCTGATTCCGCTGGCATGCAGCCTGTTCGGAATCCCGAGCGAAATCGCCATGCAGGTGGTGGCGGTCGGTTTCATCATCGGCGTATTGCAGGACTCGGCGGAAACCGCGCTGAACTCGTCCACCGATGTGCTGTTCACCGCGGCGGCTTGCCTGGGTGAAGAGGCAAAAACAGAACGCCTGGCCTGATACCGAAAAAGATCAAAAGATCGCAGCCTGCGGCAGCTCCTACTTTGGAATGCGTGCACCTGTAGGAGCTGCCGCAGGCTGCGATCTTTTGATCTTTTTCGGTATCAGGCCAGGCGTTCTGTTTTTGCCTCTTCACCCAGGCAAGCCGCCGCGGTGAACAGCACATCGGTGGACGAGTTCAGCGCGGTTTCCGCCGAGTCCTGCAATACGCCGATGATGAAACCGACCGCCACCACCTGCATGGCGATTTCGCTCGGGATTCCGAACAGGCTGCATGCCAGCGGAATCAGCA
>NZ_JBFUIC010000103.1:0-29303 GCF_056402075.1 Pseudomonas sp. P4_C3 | reverse complement strand
GCATCACCACGCGGCTGTTGTGCCCGCGAACCACCGCCAGCGGCACTTGCAACTGCCGGGTGCTGCCCGGGCTGGTGTGCGGCACGCCGCGATAGATGCTGATTTCCGTGGCCGGGTCGAACCGCAGGCGCAGCTTGTCATCGACCTGGTGCAAGCCATGTTGCAGGGAGGCATCGAAGCATTCCGGGTCGAAGCCGCGAAACAGGGTTTTACCGGCGAAATACCTGCGCGCGCTTTCCAGGTCGGCGAACTCTTCACGACGACCGAGGGTCCGCCCGGCCGGGGTCAAGCGGTCGATGAAACCGAAGCGTTTGGCCGCGCGGATGACCCATCGATCGGTTCGGGTCAGCACTGGCGAGTCGAGCATCACCACCCCGCGATACAACTCAGGACAGCGCAAGGCCGCATGCAGGTGCAACACGCCACCGAAGGAGTGACCGACGCCCCACACGGGCTCGGCCTGTTGTTGCAGGTGATGGATCAGCTCATCCACCAGGTTGTACCAGTTGTCGTCCGCCGGAAAACGCGGGTCGTGGGCGTGCTGCTCCAGATGCGTCACCTGAAACTCGGGTGCCAGCGCCGCAAACAACTTGCCGTAGGTCCCCGAAGGAAAACCATTGGCGTGGGCGAAAAAGATCTGTTGCGACATACCTGCAAATCCATGAGCGAGAACAGGCATTGATTGTCCGCAAGACCGCGTCCTGCGGCAATGACCGTAACTGCCAGGAATGATGACAGACCTGCCGTGGCTATGACGTCACTGCGGGCGGCACCTGTTATTTCTGACAGTTGACTGCCAACCAGCATCCAGTGGATAAGAAGGGCTGTCCCGCCGAATCATGGGCAAACTCACGATGCCCCATGCCAATACTCCGACCATCCAGGTATTTGACCCGCGCGGGCTGAGCGTGCGCGGTGTGGCGTATCACCGGCGCGAGCGCGCGTCGGCACCGGAGCCTTGCATTACCCAGCAGGAATATGACGGCGCCGGTCGCGCTGTGCTGATTCGTGATCCACGTCTGTTCCGCTTGCATCAAGACGGTCAGACGGCAGCCAATCAGCAAAACGTCTTCAGTTTGTCGGGCACTGTCGTGCTTTCGCTAAACAGCGACGCCGGCTGGCGCCTGGGATTGCTCGGCGCGCACGGGCAAAGTGTTGAAGGCTGGGATCAGAAGCTAAGCCAGAGCCGCGTGGACTATGACCCTCAGTGCCGCCCGATCGCTACGTTCGAGCGCGCATGGCAAGGCTCGGAACGCTGTATCGCACGACTCACCTATGCCGATACCGACGCCGATGCCGGTCAAAACCTGCGCGGTCGGTTGACTCGGCACGACGACACCGCCGGCACCCTACGCTTCACCGAGTTCAGTCTGAACGCTACACCGCTGCAGCACGGTCGTACCTTCATCGCCGATCCGCAATGGCTGGTGGACTGGCCCGAGTCAGAGCCTGAACGCGACGCCTTGCTGGAGAACGGGCCAGCCATCACTCGCCTTCACTGCAACGCCGCCAGTGAGACCGTCAGCCAGACCGACGCATTGGGCAACCGCCAGACGTTCATTCATACCTGTGCAGCCGAGCTGCGTGAGGTTCGTCTGAAACTCGCCGGGCAGGCCGAGGAAAAAACCCTGGTCCGAGACATTCAGTACAACGCCTTCGGCCAGATCGAACAACAATGTGCGGGAAACGGTGTTGTTTCATGTGCGACTTATAGGCCCGACGATGGCCGACTGGAGCACCTGAAAGCCTATGTAACAGGTCAACCGGCCCTGCAAGATCTGACTTATGAATACGACGCGGCGGGCAATGCCACCTGCATCACCGACGCTGCTCAAGCAACTCAATTTCACCGTAACCAGCGCATCGAGCCAGTTAGTCGCTACCGCTACGACAGCCTCTACCGCCTGATCGAGGCCAGCGGTCGGCAATGGCGCAACGCGCCGGGTGGACCACAACTACCGGAGTTCCAGTCCACCGCCGACCCCGGACAACTGGAAAATTACACGCGTTTCTACCGCTACGATGAAGCCGGCAACCTGACGGTCATGCAGCATCAGGCCGACAGCGCCAGCCGTACCGAACGCACAGCCGTCGCCCGGTTCAGTAATCGCAGTCTGCCCGAAAAGCCTGATGGCGAGCTGCCCGACGAACAGGAAATTACCGTCGGTCATGACCTCAACGGCAACCGTATCGGGCTTCAACCGGGGCAAACCCTGCAATGGGATCTGCGCAACCAACTGCGGCAGGTCGACCAGGTAGTGCGTGAAGATGAACCGGACGATTGCGAGTTTTATGTGTACGACGGCAGTGGCCTGCGTCAGCGAAAAATCCGTCAGGCCTACACCGGCACATTGATCCGCACCCACGAAACCCGCTATTTACCAGGTGTGGAAGTCCGCACTTCTGCCGACGAGACCTTGCATGTCGTGACGATCAAGGCCGGACGCAGCACGGTGCAAATCCTGCACTGGCAGACTGAGCCGCCAGCCGGCATTCCCCAGAATCAGCATCGCTACAGCTTTTCCGATCATTTGGGCTCCAGTGCCCTGGAACTGGACGAAGCGGCCTTGCTCATCTCCCGGGAAAGTTACTACCCCTACGGCGCAACTTGCTGGTGGGCCGGTCGCAACAAACTCGAAGCCGGCTACAAGACGCTGCGCTATTGCGGCCAGGAACGGGATACCACCGGGTTGTACTACTACGGGTTGCGCTACTACATACCCTGGTGCCAACGCTGGCTGAACGCGGACCCTGGGGGCACCGCGGACGGGTTGAATCTGTATGCGATGGTGCATGGCAATCCGATCGGACACGTGGATCTTCAGGGGCTGATCACCGTGGGAGAAGTGTTCAGCGCAGCCCTCGCGACGATTGGCCGTGACGGTGTGAGTGCCCTGGCTGGTGGCGCTGTGCGGTACTTTGCGGGGCAAGGACTGACACACTTGGCAAGCACACCCACGGATGATCCGGATATCCAGATGATTGACCCCGGCGTCAATCTGGCGCTGAGCGTAACAGGTGCGGCGGTCGGGGCATTGGCGGGCGGATCCATGGGGATGGGCGCGGGAAGCAATATCGTTTCCCGATACAGCGAAAACCGCGCTGCGCAGTGGATCGGTGCGGCCATGGGTGGACTGGTGGGCGCGGCAGTAGGTGCCGCTGCCCCGCTCTATGCCTATCTGAGCAACCCTGAAGGGTTAAATGAAGTGGCCATCAGCCTCATCACCAGCGTGGCCGGCAATCTGACAAGGGAAACAGGGCAACGCATCAGCGCAGAACTGGGCCCCAGGCTTACGCTCGCGCCCTCAGGTGTCGCGACTGCCCTGCGCACAGGCGCCTATGGAGGATTGCTGGTCGCCGGTGGAATGATTCGCGCGCAGCTTGCGCCTCTGGCCGGCGTCGCCATCAATGCCGCCGTCGAAGGTCTTGATGGTGCATCCATCGTCATGATCAACGCCTGGCGTGGAGGAACCTTCACCCAGGGCACTAATGAGTTGAGCAGACCGAATGCCATGGAAGTGCTGTATGGCTGGGCTACGYGCACGGCCGGGTCAGGCTTGACCGCCTCGCTGACACTCCTGTCCACCCCGCTGACCGACGCCATTGCAAACCCCAATCTGCGGACGGGAGCCATTGGTGCAATGGCTACTCCCACAGAAGCCCGAACCTATTTGGGACAACATGTGCAGCGCGGCACCGCCGAGTTGTTCAGATATGACGATGCGGACTTCACCCTGGACCACTTCACCCAACCAAACAGGGAGTGGACGGGGCACCCGGACATGCCCACTGGCAACAGCATTGAAATGACAACGTTCCGTCGCCATGCTTCGAGTACCCCTTAACGCGCCGGCGGATTCTCACCCAACGGCACCACCGCCATGGTCAGCCGCGATACGCAACTGGCCTTGCCCTCATCGCTGGTCAGCCGAATGTCCCAGACATGGGTCGTGCGGCCGATGTGGATTGGCCTGGCCACCGCCGTCACCCGCCCGCTGCGCAGGCCGCGCAAATGGTTGGCGTTGATTTCCAGGCCCACGCAATAGAACTTGCTGGCATCGATGCACAGGTAACTGGCCATGGAGCCGACCGACTCGGCCAACACCACCGAGGCACCGCCGTGCAGCAAGCCGTAAGGCTGGTGAGTGCGATGGTCAATGACCATGCTGGCCGTCAGGGACTCAGCGTCAAAGGCCTCGAAACGGATGTCCAGCACTTCACCGATGGTGTTTTTCTGGATAGCGTTCAACTGTTCGATGTTGGGAGTGGTGCGCCACAGGCTCATCGCAGAGTTTCCTTGTTGGTTTTGTTCGTGGATCAATCCTGCCACAGCACCGCTTCGCTGCGCTCGCTCCATTCTTCAAAGCGCTCACCGTAAGCCGCTTCGATCACATTGCGCTTGATCTTCAGGGTCGGGGTGAGAAAACCGTTTTCCACGGCCCAACTGTCCTTGACCACCACCAGGCGCCGCAGCCGTTCATGTTTGTCGAGGGCAGCATTGACCTCTTCCAGCAGTTTTTCCAGGCTGGAATGCAAGCCGGCGCGCGCGGCCCCGCCAGCATCCTGCTGGCCGACCGCCGACAACACGCACAAGCCCAACGGCGCACCCAAGCCATCGCCCACCACACAGACCTGTTCGATGCGCGAGTGCACGGCCAGACGATTTTCAATCGGCGCCGGAGCCACGTATTTGCCTTTGCTGGTCTTGAAGATTTCCTTCAGGCGCCCGGTCAGGCGCAGATTGCCTTCGGCGTCCTCCTCGCCCTTGTCGCYGGTGCGCAGGAAGCCGTCCCCGGTAATGGTGACGGCGGTTTTTTCCGGTTCCTTGTAATACCCGAGCATGGTCGCGCCACTGCGCACCATGACCTCCCCTGTCTCGGCGATCCGCACTTCGACTTCCGGGCACGGCTTGCCGATCCAGCCTGGTTTGTTCTGGCCCGGCATGCCGATGTGGGAATAGCCGCAACTCTCGGTCATGCCGTAGACCTCCAGCACATCCAGCCCCAATTTGCGATACCACTGCAACAAGGTCTGCGGCACCGGTGCAGCACCGGACAGCGCAATGCGCAACGCATCCAGCCCCAACCCGGCGAGGACTTTATGCCCGACCCGTTTGCCGATGATCGGCAGGCCGAGCAGGAAGTCGAGACGTTTTGCCGGAATCTTGCTGTACACGCCCATCTGGAATTTGGTCCAGATGCGCGGCACGCCAAACAGTGCGGTCGGGCGCGCACGTTGCAGGTCGGTGAGAAAGGTGTCCAGGCTCTCGGCGAAAAATACCGTTTGGCCGGTGTAAATCGATGCCAGTTCGACGAACATCCGTTCGGCAACGTGGCACAGCGGCAAATAGGACAGCAGTCGGTCCGACTCGTTGAGGCCGAACAACGAAGTGCCACGAGTGGTGGCGAACCCCAGGGTGCCAAAACTGTGCATCACGCCTTTGGGCATGCCAGTAGTGCCGGATGTGTAAATGATGGTCGCCAGTTGATCGGCGGCAGGTTTGGGATCGTCCTGGATCGGCGAGCTGCGTTGCAGGTCGGCCCAACTGAAATCGAACGTACCGGGTGGATGTAGCGGCAGGCTGATGGTCGGCAGATCGGGGCTGACGCCACGGGACATGCCCGGCCAGTCGTCGAGCTTGCCGATGAATGCCAGCGTCGCTTGCGAATGTTCGAGTACCTGGGCAACGGTCTCGGCGGTGAGGTTGGGGTACAACGGCACCGAGACATGCCCGGCCATCCAGATCGCCAGGTCGGCAATGATCCAGTGCGCACAGTTCTTCGAGATCAGGGCGATATGGCTGCCCTGCGGCAGTTCCCGTGCCCGCAACCAATGGGCCGCGCAACGGGCCTGGTGACCGACGTCCGCCCAGGTCAAGGTCTCGACCTGGGCGCCTGCGACCGGCTGGACCAGAAAGCGCTGGCGGGGATGACGGGCCTCACGCTCGTAGAAAACGTCCAGCGGCAAACGAAAAGCAGCAGACATGACTCGCTCCTGTTTTTTGGTCTGGAGCAAGCGTAGTCAACCAAGCAAGTGCTTGGTCGATTATTTAACAGAAAAACAAAATCAAAAGATCGCAGCCTGCGGCAGCTCCTACATGGAAATGGCGTGCATCTTGTAGGAGCTGCCGCAGGCTGCGATCTTTGCTTTTATGGGTGCTTGATGCTGTCAAGCTTCATTGACCCGACCAGCAGCTCATCACCCTTGAGCTCCGCCAGACCGGCAGTGCTGACCTTTTCCGGCGGATGTCCGGCACCATGTTGCAGGTAGCTCAGCAGATTCCCCACCAGCGGATTGTGACTGACCAGCAACACGTTGCTTACTGCGACCATCTGTTCGGCCACCTTGTCCGGCTCCGTGTCCGGTGTCAGCCACTCGACGGTGCGGATTTCCGGTTCGAAACCCAATGCATCTCGTACCAGTTGCGCTGTTTGCTGCGCTCGCAGGTACGGGCTGGCGTAAATGCCGGTCAGCGGCTGACCCACCAGCTCTGCGGCGACTTTCAATACTTCCTTACGACCGTTATCCGTCAGTTCCCGCTCCGAATCGTGGGGACGGGAGCCGTGTGGCACGGCTTCACCATGACGCAATACCCAGAGTTTCATAGCTTGGGTTCCTCCTCTCGAGCCGAATGCGGTGCCGGTGCCACGACATGCGGCGCTTCACCTTCCGGCGTACGCGGCGTCGGCCAATCGGCGAACGGCCAAGGCTTCTGGTCGCTGTGAAAGCTGCCGAAACGACCGATCTGCGCCAGAAACTGGCTCAGGCTGTCGCCGAAATTCATCAAACTGGCGTTCGGGGCGCCATAGAACAAACGATAGATCAACTGCACCAACACGACGGCGCCGAGGATGAACTGCGCCACTTGCCACACCAGCACGAAGACCATCATCCACAACACACGCAGCAGGATGGACTCGTATTTGGCTTCTACTTTTGGATCGTTCATGCGCAACTCCCTGCTTTTCTGGCAAGCGTGATTAGTTGAAACCACTGGTGGAAATAAAATCGACGTCGGTTTTCGGCTCTCCACGCATTAGCAGACCGATGACCTGCTCCAGCGTGCGCCCCTCGAACAGGATCGCGTGCAGCCCGGCGACCAGCGGCATGTACACGCCAACCTCCTGGGCCTTGGCCTTGAGCACTTTAAGGGTGTTGACCCCTTCGGCGACTTCGCCCAGGCGCGTGACGGCCTCGTCCAGGCTCAGGCCCTGGCCGAGGGCGAAGCCGACCTGATAGTTGCGGCTCTTGGGCGATGAACAGGTCACGATCAGATCGCCCACGCCCGCAAGCCCCAGGAAGGTCATCGGGTTGGCGCCCTGATTCACCGCAAAGCGGGTCATTTCCGCCAATGCCCGGGTGATCAGCATGCTCTTGGTATTTTCCCCCATGCCCAGCGCCACCGCCATGCCGGCGATGATCGCGTAAACGTTTTTCAACGCCCCGCCCAGCTCCACACCGAAACGGTCGGCGCTGGCGTAAACACGAAAGGTGCGGCCGTGCAGCGCGGCCTGAACCTGCTGGCAGAGTTCTTCGTCTTCACTGGCGACCACCGTCGCGGTCAGTGCATGTTCGGCGATTTCACGGGCCAGGTTGGGTCCGGACAGGACGCCGATGCGGGCCTGCGGGGCGATCTCTTCGAGGATCTCGCTCATCAGTTTGAATGTGTGGGCTTCGATGCCTTTGGTCAGGCTCACCAGTAATTTACCGGTCAACCGTTCGGCGTGCGGCACCAGCACCGAGCGCAGCGCGCTGGAGGGCAATGCGACAAAACACAGGTCACAGGCGTCCAGGGTGGCTTGCAGGTCGGTGACCGGTGTGACGCCGGGCAGAATCTTGATGCCTTTGAGGTAACGCGGGTTTTCGCGATTGACCCGCATGGCCTCGGCCTGTTCGGGGTCACGCATCCACTGAAGGACCTGAAGCCCATTTTCGGCCAGCAGATTGGCCACGGCGGTTCCAAAACTTCCGCCTCCCAGGACCGCAATCGGGCGCTGTTCAGTCATATGCAATCCGTTAATCCATACCAGTGGCGATGTCGGCATTATACGGGGCAGCCCATCGGCGGCCAGCCCCGGCGTCAAATACCGGCAGTTGTAGGAAGAAGAGCAATAAAACCGAGGAAAATGCGGACATCGTGAATGGAAAAGTCATTCGGCTCGGTTAACATGCGCGCCATCAATCACTGACTGGGATGTGTTGTGTCTCCGGGTGCTCCTTCACCGCATTCGCCTCAGGTACTGGCGCTGATTTTCAGCTCGCCGGGGCTGGAGCTTTAATATGTCGTATTGCCCAGCCTGGAAAACGCCGCCCCTGCGCCGGCTGCTGGCCGTGCTTTGTCTATTGTTCAGCAGCTTGTTCGGTAGCCTGCCGGGTAACGCGGCCGACATTTTGCTCACGGGTGCCGAAGACAGCCCCGACGCGCGGGCGTTTACCCAGGCCCTGAACGAGTTGCGACCGAACGATAACGTACGCTTCCAGACACTGGCGAGTTTGCCGACTCCTGACAAGCTGCCGGAAAACATCCGCTTGATACTGCTCGACCTGCCCAGCCTCGACTGGCGCCTGCAGGACACCCGGGGCCCGGCGACACTGGTGTTGCGCATCAGCCGCCTGCAAGCCCGGCAACGCTTGAACAACACGCTGCCTGCACACCTTTCCCTGCTATGGAGCGATCCACCACTGGACCGCCAGTTGCGCTTGACCCGCACCCTGTTGCCCGAAGCCAAACGCATCGGCGTGCTCTACCACAACCACAGTGAATTTCTGTTGAATGAGCTGAGTAATGCCGCCCTCCTCTTGGGTCTGGAGGTGGTCACCCAGCGCTGGGACAACATTCACGACAGTCATCCGTTACAGGCCCTGCTGAATAACAGCGACGTGTTGCTGGGCCTGGACGATGCCGACCTGTACAACCCGCAAACCGCAAAGAACCTGCTGCTGAGCAGCTACTCACGGCAAATGGCGCTGATCGGACCCAACGCAGGTTTCGTCAAGGCCGCAAGCCTGGCCAGCACCTACAGCGATCAGAGCGACTGGCTGGCGATCCTCGACGAGTTGCTCGACCGGCCACCGGCCACCTGGCCGCGCACGCACTATCCCCATCGATTCAAGGTCGCGAGCAATCCCCAGGTGGCGCGTTCATTGGGTATCGAACAGATAAACGAAGCGTCGGTCGCCACGTTGCTGGCTGAAGGAGAACGTCGTCCATGAACTTGCGCCGTCGCTGGGACATCAACACTCGCACCCAACTCATCAGCCTCGGCCCTGCACTGCTGCTGACCTTGTTGCTGATCAGCTTCTTCACGTTCGTGCGCATCCAGGATCTGCGTCAGGAAATCACCCACACCGGGCAGTTGATCGCCAATCAACTGGCCCCAGCCACCGAGTACGGAGTGATTTCAGGCAACATCGAAGTGCTCGAAACTTTGCTCAAGGCGACACTGGTCACGCCCAACGTGAGCTTTCTGGAAATCCAGGACAGCGCCAACCGGGTTCTGGTGTACGTCGAACAACCGAGCGAACACTACAATCGCGCGCAACAGCTCGAAGTGTTCCAGGCACCGATACGGCTCCAGCGCGTCGCGTTGCACAATGATTTTTTCCAGAGCAGCAAAACCGCCAACGCGGCCCCCACCGAAGACTATCTCGGCCGGGTGATCGTCGGACTGTCCAACGATGCCTTCAGCCAACGCCAGCAGGAAATCGTGCTCAAGGCCGCCATTCTGGTGCTGTTTGCCCTGCTATTTACCTTCTTCGTGGCCCGGCGTCTGGCGGGCAGCCTGTCGCAACCAATCCGTGATATCGGCAATGCGGTCAAGGCGATCCAGGACGGCGACTACAAAACACCGCTGCCCATTGTCGACGACACCGAGCTGGGGGCGCTGTCGCAACACATCAACAACCTCGCCAGCGGCCTCGAGCAGGCCAGTCGCGAACAGCATCAGGCCATGGCGCAGTTGATCCAGACCCGCGAAGAAGCGGAAAAGGCCAACAACGCCAAATCCGACTTCCTCGCCATGATGAGCCATGAACTGCGCACACCGATGAATGGCGTGCTGGGCATGCTGCAGTTGCTGGAAACCACCGACATGACCGAGGAGCAGGTGGAATACGCGGCGCTGGCCTCGGAATCTACCGAGCACTTGCTCAAGGTCATCAACGACATTCTGGATTTCTCGCGGATCGAACGTTCAGAGCTGGAACTGGAGCACATTGCGTTCAATCTCGTCGAACTGATCGGCAGTTGCGCCCAGTCGTTCCAGCACAGCGCCGCGCAGCGCGACCTCGACCTGCAACTGATGGTCCCCGATGACATGCGCGGCTTGCAGGCCAAGGGCGACCCGACGCGTATCCGGCAGATACTGGTCAACCTGATCGGCAATGCGCTGAAGTTCACCGAGCAGGGCCGCATCACCATCGAGGCACAGTGGCAGTCGCTGGACCACGAGTTACTGTGGTTCACCTGCACCGTGCGCGACAGCGGCATCGGCATCCCGGCACCAAGCCTGGAGTTGATGTTCAACGCTTTCCAGCAGGCCGACAGCTCCATTTCAAGGCGCTACGGCGGCACCGGGCTAGGCCTGCCGATTGCCCGTACGCTCGCCGAACGCATGGGCGGCACCTTGCGCGCGCAGAGTGAGGAAGGCCGCGGTTCGGTGTTCACCCTGGAAATTCCCCTGGCACTGCACCAGCAGACTCAACCGCTGTTGCCCCCTCGCGCGCAATCGCGCAACAGCAACGGCGAAGGGCGCAATGTGCTGCTGGTCGAAGACAACCCGGTCAACCAGACGGTCATCGAAGCCATGTTGCGCAGCCTGGGCTTCAAGGTCAGTCTCGCGGCAGACGGCGCGCAGGCGGTTCGCAGTGCCGAGAGCCTGATTTTCGAAGCGATCCTGATGGATTGCCGCTTGCCGGTCATCGATGGCTATGAAGCCACCCGACAGATCCGCCAATTACCCGGTTGCACCGACCTGCCGATCATCGCGCTGACTGCCAACGCCCTGCAGGGTGACCGCGAAGCCTGTTTGTCGGCGGGGATGAACGATTACCTGGCCAAGCCGTTCAAACGGACTGATCTGCAGCAAATTCTGCAGCGATGGGTGCAGTAGTACAGGCCTTTCGAGCATCTGCGACTGGCGTGAAATGCGAAAGTGCGGCAGTCTTAGGCACCCGAACAGGCCCGAAAAGGGGCTTGAATAATAATTTCAGTGCACAAGTGTACATTCATGTCCTTGGTGCTGTGACTTTCACCACAACGCAATAGTCTATGAGTAGGCTGCCGGTTCGAGGCATGAACGCTTCGATCGGCCGGGAAGATTTGCCCCACCTGCCGCATGGGACTATTGAGGAGCTCGCATGACCAAACAAAACGCCTTTACCCGGGAAGACCTGCTGCGCTGCAGTCGCGGTGAGCTGTTCGGCCCTGGTAACGCGCAACTGCCCGCCCCGAACATGCTGATGGTTGATCGCATCACCCTGATCAGCGAAGAAGGTGGCAAGTACGGCAAAGGTGAATTGGTCGCCGAGCTGGATATCAATCCGGACCTGTGGTTCTTCGCTTGCCACTTCGAAGGCGATCCGGTGATGCCGGGCTGCCTGGGTCTCGACGCCATGTGGCAACTGGTCGGCTTCTTCCTGGGCTGGCAAGGCTTGCCGGGCCGTGGCCGTGCGCTGGGTTCGGGCGAAGTGAAATTCTTCGGCCAGGTCCTGCCGACCGCCAAAAAAGTCACCTATAACATTCATATCAAGCGCGTCCTCAAGGGTAAGCTGAACCTGGCCATCGCCGACGGTTCGGTCACTGTCGACGGTCGCGAAATCTACACCGCCGAAGGCCTCCGGGTCGGCGTGTTTACCWCCACTGACAACTTCTAAGGGTTATCCGCATGCGCCGCGTCGTTATCACTGGTCTGGGCATCGTTTCTTGCCTGGGCAATGACAAAGAGACCGTCTCCGCTAACCTGCGTGCAAGCCGCCCTGGCATCCGGTTCAATCCGGAATATGCCGAAATGGGTCTGCGTAGCCAGGTTTCCGGCTCCATTGACCTCAACCTTGAAGAACTGATCGATCGCAAGATCTATCGCTTCGTCGGCCACGCGGCAGCTTATGCCTACCTGGCCATGAAAGACGCCATCACCGACTCCGGCCTGACCGAAGAGCAGGTTTCCAACGTGCGTACCGGCCTGATCGCCGGCTCCGGTGGCGCGTCGACCCTGAACCAGATGGAAGCACTGGACATCCTGCGCGAGAAAGGCGTCAAGCGCGTCGGCCCGTACCGCGTCACGCGGACCATGGGCAGCACCGTTTCCGCCTGCCTGGCCACTCCGTTCAAGATCAAGGGTGTGAACTACTCGATCTCCTCCGCTTGCGCCACCAGTGCTCACTGCATCGGTAACGCCATGGAACAGATCCAGCTGGGCAAGCAGGACATCGTTTTCGCCGGCGGCGGTGAAGAAGAACACTGGAGCCAATCGTTCCTGTTCGACGCTATGGGCGCCCTGTCCACCCAGTACAACGAAACCCCGGAAAAAGCTTCCCGTGCCTACGACGCCAAGCGTGACGGTTTCGTCATTGCCGGCGGTGGCGGCATGGTCGTGGTTGAAGAGCTGGAACACGCTCTGGCCCGCGGCGCGAAGATCTACGCGGAAATCGTCGGCTACGGCGCGACCTCCGACGGCTACGACATGGTTGCCCCGAGCGGCGAAGGCGCGATCCGCTGCATGCAGCAGGCGCTGTCCACCGTCGATACCCCGATCGACTACCTGAACACCCACGGCACCTCGACCCCGGTCGGCGACGTCGCGGAAATGAAAGGCGTGCGTGAAGTGTTCGGCGACAAGGCTCCGGCCATCAGCTCCACCAAGAGCCTGTCGGGTCACTCCCTGGGCGCCGCCGGCGTTCACGAAGCGATCTACTGCCTGCTGATGATGGAAGGCAACTTCATTGCCGGGAGTTTGGTAGCTTGCTAAGTAAACGACTGGGTTTGGTAACGGTTTTTTGCAAAAACGGAAACAGTGCTGCAGCCCGCGGAATCCGCGACATTCAGTCGCAGGGCGTTAAGTTTCATGACAAAAGCTTCATGTTCAGAAACCTCACGCACACCCTGTAGGAGCTGCCGAAGGCTGCGATCTTTTGATCTTGTTTTTCGGCGATGCCAGGAAGATCAAGATCAAAAGATCGCAGCCTTCGGCAGCTCCTACAGGGTGTGCGTGAGGTTTCTGAACATGAAGCTTTTGTCATGAAACTTAACGCCCTGCGACTGAATGTCGCGGATTCCGCGGGCTGCAGCACTGTTTCCGTTTTTGCAAAAAACCGTTACCAAACCCAGTCGTTTACTTAGCAAGCTACCAAACTCTATAACAGAGGCCTGCACACGCCTTGCTGCAGATAACAGAGATTGGAGCTAGCAGATGACTGTAAAAGTAACTGAACGCGACGATTCACATAAATCCCACGAGGGGGTAGCCGCCGGTATCCGGATCTGGGATGTGCATCAACAAGACCTGCTGGTCGGGATGTTCCATTCCGAGACCGATGCGCAAAACTACAAGGCCGAACTGGAAACCCTGGAACAGCAACGCGAGTTACAGTCCGCCTGAGAAAACTTGTAGGAGCGAGCTCGCTCCTACAAGTGTTACCACATCAGGTCATCAGGGATCTTATAGGCGGCGTACGGATCGTCCTCGGCAGCGACCTCTTCGGTCTGCACATTCAATTGCACGATGCGCTGTGGGTCGCGTTCCTGAATCTTCAGTGCCGCCTCGCGCGGAATCACTTCGTAGCCGCCAGCGTGATGCACGATGGCCAGCGAACCGCTGCTGAGCTTGTTGCGCATCAGGGTGTTGACGCTGATGCGCTTGACCTTCTTGTCGTCGACGAAGTTGTAGTAATCCTCGGTCGTCAATTTCGGCAGGCGCGAGACTTCGATCAATTGCTTGACCTGCGCGGCACGGGCCTTGGCCTCGGCCTTCTCCTGCTGCTGGCGGTTGAGTTCCTGGTCGCGCTTGACCTTCTCGGCCATGGCTTCCTGCGCCGCGCGCTGCTGGGAGTCATCCAGCTCGATCTGGCCTTTGTGGGCCAGGCGTTGTTGTTTCTGCTTGTCTTTGCTGACCTGCTTGGCCTGCTTCTGGTTGACCAGCCCTGCTTTGAGCAACTGGTCGCGAAGGGAAATGCTCATGGTGCTTATTACTCACTTAGGCCACTGCTCAACCGCAGCTGGGCAAATTCTTTTCCTGACGTTTGGCTTCGCCCCACAAGGCGTCCAACTCTTCGAGGGTGCAATCTTCCATGGGACGGCGGGTGTCGCGCAATGCCTGTTCGATAAAACGAAAGCGTCGTTCAAACTTGCCGTTGGCGCCACGCAGTGCGGCTTCCGGATCGACCTTGAGATGCCGCGCCAGATTGACCACGGAAAACAGCAGATCGCCGATCTCGTCGGCCACGGCTTCGGGATCGTTTTCCGACATCGCTTCGAGGACTTCATCGAGCTCCTCACGCACTTTATCGAGCACCGGCAAGGCATCTGGCCAGTCGAACCCGACCTGCCCCGCGCGCTTCTGCAATTTTGCCGAACGGGACAACGCTGGCAGTGCGGCGGGAACATCATCGAGCAACGATAGCTGTTCGGGCGCTGAAGATTTCTCCGCGCGCTCCTCGGCCTTGATCTCTTCCCAACGCTGCTTGACCTGCTCTTCACTCAAACGCGGGACATCCAGCGGCGCATACAGGTCACCGGTGGGGAACACGTGGGGATGACGACGGATCAGCTTGCGGGTGATGCCGTCGACCACGCCGGCGAACTCGAAGCGCCCCTCTTCCCGAGCCAACTGACTGTAATAAACCACCTGGAACAACAGATCACCCAGCTCACCCTGCAAGTGATCGAAGTCGCCGCGCTCGATGGCATCGGCGACTTCGTAGGCTTCTTCGAGGGTGTGCGGGACGATGGTGGCCCAGGTTTGCTTGATGTCCCACGGGCAACCGTACTGCGGGTCGCGCAGGCGGTTCATCAGGTGCAATAAATCTTCAAGTGAATACATCTTTCAATCTCTGCCCGCTCTTTGTAGGAGCGAGCTTGCTCGCGATGGACGTTAACGATGACGCATGCTGTCTGAATGAACGCGTCGCCCTCAGGTTCTTCGCGAGCAAGCTCGCTCCTACATGTCTTACGGCGTACGGTTACGCCGGGTTTCGATGATGTTCGGCAACTGGGAAATCCGCCCCAGCAACCGCCCCAATGCGTCCAGCCCCGGAATCTCGATGGTCAGGGACATCAACGCGGTGTTGTCCTCCTTGTTCGAGCGGGTGTTGACCGCCAGCACGTTGATCCGCTCATTGAGCAGCACCTGCGAGACGTCACGCAGCAGACCGGAACGGTCGTAGGCGCGGATGACGATGTCCACCGGATAGGTGAGCACCGGCACCGGCCCCCAGCTGACCTGGATAATTCGCTCGGGCTCGCGCCCGGCCAGCTGCAGCACCGAGGCGCAGTCCTGGCGGTGAATGCTCACGCCGCGACCCACGGTGATGTAACCGACGATTGCATCGCCCGGCAACGGCTGGCAGCARCCGGCCATCTGGGTCATCAGGTTGCCGACACCCTGGATCTGGATATCGCCGCGCTTGCCCGGCTTGTAGCCGGTGGCCTTGCGTGGAATCAGTTCCAGCTGCTCGTTGCCACGCTCCGGCTCGACCAGTTGCTGCGCCAGGTTGACCAGTTGCGCCAGGCGCAGATCCCCGGCGCCGAGGGCGGCGAACAGGTCTTCGGCGGTTTTCATGTTGGCCTTGTCGGCCAGCTTGTCGAAATCCACCGCGGGCAGACCGAGGCGATTGAGCTCGCGCTCAAGCAGCGTTTTACCGGCCGCGACGTTCTGGTCACGGGCCTGCAACTTGAACCAGTGAACGATCTTCGCCCGCGCCCGCGATGTGGTGACGTAACCCAGGTTCGGGTTCAGCCAGTCGCGGCTCGGGGTGCCGTGCTTGCTGGTGATGATCTCGACCTGTTCACCGGTTTGCAGGCTGTAATTGAGCGGCACGATGCGCCCGTTGATCTTGGCGCCACGGCAGTTGTGACCGATTTCGGTGTGTACACGGTAGGCGAAGTCCAGCGGCGTCGCACCCTTCGGCAAATCGATGGCGTGACCGTCCGGGGTAAAGATGTAAACCCGGTCGGGCTCGATATCGACCCGCAGCTGTTCCGCCAGGCCACCGATGTCGCCCAGCTCTTCGTGCCATTCGAGTACCTGGCGCAGCCAGGAGATTTTCTCTTCGTAGTGATTGGAGCCGGACTTGACGTCGGTGCCCTTGTAGCGCCAGTGCGCGCACACACCAAGTTCGGCTTCTTCGTGCATCGCATGGGTGCGGATCTGCACTTCCAGCACCTTGCCCTCGGGCCCGATCACCGCTGTGTGCAGCGAGCGATAGCCGTTTTCCTTGGGGTTGGCGATGTAGTCGTCGAACTCTTTCGGAATGTGCCGCCAAAGGGTATGGACGATGCCGAGCGCGGTGTAGCAATCGCGCATTTCCGGCACCAGCACGCGAACGGCTCGAACGTCGTAGATCTGGCTGAACTCCAGACCCTTGCGCTGCATTTTGCGCCAGATCGAATAGATGTGTTTGGCCCGGCCGCTGATGTCGGCATCGACGCCGGTGGCCTGCAATTCGTTTTTCAGCTGGCTCATCACGTCGCTGATAAAGCGCTCGCGATCGAGTCGCCGCTCGTGGAGCAACTTGGCGATCTGCTTGTACTGGTCCGGCTCCAGGTAACGGAAGGACAAGTCCTCCAGTTCCCACTTGATGTGACCGATACCCAGGCGATGGGCCAGTGGCGCGTAGATGTCGAAGACTTCACGGGCGACGCGGTTGCGTTTTTCGTCGTCGGCGGTCTTCACCGCACGGATGGCGCATGTACGCTCGGCCAGTTTGATCAGGGCGACGCGAACGTCGTCGACCATGGCCACCAGCATCTTGCGCAGGTTTTCCACCTGGCCCTGGGTGCCCATCACCATGGATTTGCGCGGACTCAGGCTGTCGCTGATCGCCGCCATGCGTTGCACGCCGTCGATGAGTTTGGCCACCACCGGGCCGAAGCGCTGGCTGACTGCCGGCAACGGGATCTGGGCTTCGCGCACGCCCCGGTACAGGACCGCGGCGACCAGTGAGTCCTGATCGAGTTTGAGATCGGCGAGAATCTCGGCGATCTCAAGGCCGGTACGGAACGTGGAGTTCCCTTCCGACCACAGATTCTGTGCCGCATTGGCTTGTTGTTCGGCCTCGCGAGCGTACTCGCRGGCCTCTTTCAAGGCTTCGCGATCCAGTGCCAGATCGACACTCACCGCGTGATCGAGCCAAGCCTCGAGATTGATACTGCCGTCGGTGTTGATCGGCTGGTGTGCTCTCACCTGTACCATCTTGCTTACCTTCCCTACGACGCAGATTCAATGCGTCAAATCGCTGACCTTCGTTGCCCGTGCGCCCACATCGGGCTGGGTGCGCGGCTGCACGGGCGGGCCAGTCGGACCAGACGAGCATCCTAGCTCGCTTCAAATAACGCCATGGCCTCGACATGTGCCGTTTGAGGAAACATATCGAGAATCCCGGCACGTTTTAACCGGTAGCCCTGCTTGATCAATTCGACCGTGTCACGCGCCAGAGTGGCCGGGTTGCACGACACGTACACCAACCGTTCGGCGCCCAGGGTCTTGAGCTTGCGAACAACCTCGAAAGCACCGTCACGCGGTGGGTCCAAGAGTACCGCACAAAAGCCTTCGGCGGCCCATTCGGCGTCCGTCAAAGGCTGGGATAAATCGGCCTGAAAAAACTTCGCGTTATGCAGATTATTGCTAGCCGCATTCGCCGCTGCCCGATCGACCATCACCTGCACACCTTCGACCGCCACCACTTCGCGAGCGGCCTTGGCCAGTGGCAAGGCAAAGTTGCCCAGACCACAGAACAGATCGAGTACGCGCTCATCCGCTGTCGGCTTCAACCAGTCCAGCGCCTGGGCGACCATCGCTTCGTTGACTGCGGCGTTGACCTGGATGAAATCCCCGGGACGGTATGCCAGCTCCAGACCCCACTGTTCAAGACGATAACCCAACGACTGATCGGCCTCGACCGGCTGCGGTTCACCGTCGCCATGCAGCCACAACTGGGCTTCGTGGAACGCGCAGAAATCCTTGAGGATCGTCAGGTCGGCGTCGGACAACGGCGCCATGTGCCGCAGCAAAATCGCCAACGTCGAGCCGCTGAACAACTCCACATGCCCGAGTGCCTGAGGTTTGCTCAAGCGTCGCAGCATCTGGGGCAGGCGGGTCATGATTGGTTGCAAGGGCTGTACCAGCACCGGGCAATCATCGATGCCAACGATGTCCTGGCTGCCGGCGGCGCGGAACCCGACTTCGAGTTTCTTCGCCTTCATGTCCCAGCGCACCGCCACACGGGCGCGACGACGGTAGCCGAATTCCGGACCGGTCAATGGTTCGGCCCACTCCTCGGGCGCGACACCGGCGACCTTGGACAATTGCTCGGCGAGCATGCGCTGTTTCAGGGCGAGTTGTTCGTTGTGGGGCAGATGCTGCACGCTGCAGCCGCCGCAACGGCCGGCATGGGCGCACGGTGCCGGGCGGCGCAACTCGCTGGCGTTGAACACCCGCTCGGTCCGCGCCTCGACCACTTTGCCGTGGGCACCGAGTACGCGAGCCTCGATTTCTTCGCCGGCCAACGCACCGATGACGAACCAGGTACGGCCTTCGAAAAACGCGATGCCGCGACCGTCATTGGCCAGGCGCTCGATGGTCAGGCGCTGTTTTTTGCCGGTCGGGATTTGCGGGGCCTTGCTGCCGCCGGTGGGCTGGAAGCGCAGGCCTCTTTCATGTTTGGCCATCAGTTGGGCGCGTCGAAAATGCCGGTCGACAAGTAACGGTCGCCGCGGTCGCAAATGATCGCGACGATCACCGCATTTTCAACTTCTCTGGACAGGCGCAGCATTGCCGCCACGGCGCCGCCCGAGGACACGCCACAGAAAATGCCTTCTTCACGGGCCAGGCGACGGGTCACGTCTTCGGCTTCGACTTGGGCCATGTCGACGATCCGGTCCACGCGATCAGCCTGATAGATCTTCGGCAGGTATTCCTGAGGCCAGCGACGGATACCCGGGATCGCCGAACCTTCCATTGGTTGCAGGCCGATGATCTGCACGTTGTCGTTCTGCTCTTTCAAGTAGCGCGACACGCCCATGATGGTCCCGGTGGTGCCCATGGAGCTGACGAAATGGGTGATGGTGCCCTGGGTCTGGCGCCAGATTTCCGGGCCAGTGGTGGTGTAGTGCGCCTCGGGGTTATCACCGTTGGCGAACTGATCCAGTACCTTGCCGCGACCTTCGGCTTCCATGCGCTGGGCGAGGTCGCGGGCACCTTCCATGCCCTCCTCCTGGCTGACCAGGATCAGCTCGGCGCCATAGGCGGTCATGGCTGCCTTGCGTTCGGCGCTGGAGTTGTCCGGCATGATCAGGATCATCTTGTAACCCTTGATCGCAGCGGCCATGGCCAGGGCGATCCCGGTGTTGCCCGAGGTCGCTTCGATCAGTGTATCGCCGGCGTGGATCTGCCCGCGCAGTTCGGCGCGGGTGATCATCGACAGCGCCGGACGGTCCTTGACCGAACCCGCCGGGTTGTTCCCTTCGAGCTTGAGCAATAGGGTATTGCTGGTGGCGCCGGGCAGGCGCTGCAAACGGACCAGCGGAGTGTTGCCGACGCAATCGGCGATGGTTGGGTACTGCAAGGTCATGGCGTATTCGCAATCCAGACTGCGGGGGCGACTATCATACCGGCAAACGTTCGCAGGCCATATCACGCAAAGTGTGGTGCTTATGGTTTATGGGAATAAGCAGATATTTTGCGGTGAACATGAGGGCCTCATCGCGGGCAAGCCCGCTCCTACAGGGGACTGAGGTGATCACATATTTTTCGGTTGAAACACAGTCAATGTGGGAGCGAGCCTGCTCGCGATGGCGTCGTCACGGGCACCACCATCATCCGCCAACAGACGCATATTCAAGCGCAACCCGGTCCCGGTGTTCTGCGCCCACAGCTGTCCACCCTGACGCTGCACCGCATTCCGGGCGATGCTCAACCCCAACCCAAACCCACCATCCCCCGGCCGCGAACCGTCGAGCCGGGTGAACGGCAGGAAGATCCGCTCCAGATCCGCTTGCGCCACTCCACCGCCCTGATCCTCCAGCCACAGGTGCCAGAAATCGCCATCACGCCGTCCGCCCAATTGGACGATGCCTCCCGTCGGCGAATGACGAATGGCATTGCGCAGAATGTTTTCCAACGCTTGGGCCAGGGTATTGAGATGACCGCGAACCCAGCAGGATGCATCCACCGTGCATTGCAACTGCGTATCGGGCCAGCCACTTTCATAGCAGGCGTTTTCCGTGAGCATTTCCCACAGGGCCTGGATCTGAATCGCCTCGTCGGGCAACCGGGTGCGCTCGGTGTCCAGCCATGCCAGTTGCAGCGTGTCTTCCACCAGGCGCTGCATGCTATCGACCTCACGACCGATACGTTCGCGCAATGGCTCCAGCCCCTGCTCGCTTTCACTGGCCACCCGCAGGCGGCTCAAAGGCGTGCGCAATTCGTGGGACAGGTCGCGCAACAGTTGCTGCTGCAAGGCCACAGTGCTTTGCAGGCGCTCGGACATGTGATCGAACGCCCGCCCCAGCTCACCCAATTCATCGGAACGATTGGTGGTGCGGCTCGATAGGCGCACATTCAGTTGGTCGGCACGCCAGGCATTGGCCTGCTCACGCAAGTGATTGAGCGGCACTACCAGCAAACGGTAGAGCCCGACGCACAGCAGCAAAGTGAACAACCCCGGAATCACGCCGTTGGTGATCACCCGCCAGAACACCCGGTATTGCCCAGGCAGAAAGCGTTCGGGCAGTTCGATCACCAGGCTGCCAGTGGACGGGTCGCCGGGAAACGGTATGCGTATCCACGGCCGGCCTTTCTTGTGAATGGGCCAATCGAGGCCGCGCAAAAAAGTCAGGCGTTCGACTTCCTTGTCCGTCAGCGATTGGTTGCTCAAGGACTGCAAATCACCACCGATGACACCGACCCAGCCTTTTTCCCGCTGACCCATGCCTTGCAGCCAGTCATCGACACCGGCGCTCTGGCGCTGCTTCCACGCCTGCTCGGCTTCGGCGGCATAACCGGACAGGGTGCCGCGGGCCTCATCGGATAGGAACTGGTTTCGCTCCTCCATGTAACGCCCCCATGACCAACTCAACCAGATCATCAGCAGACAGAACGCGACCAATAGACAAGCCAGTTTCCAGAACAGCGAGTGCCTGCCCGGCACGTTACATTTCATCGGCGGCGCTCAGGATGTAACCCTTGCCCCATACCGTACGCACTTCGCGCTCGGTGTAGCCAATGGCCTTGAGCTTGCGGCGGATCTGGCTGATGTGCATGTCCAGGCTGCGGTCATGGGCCGCATAACCGCGTTGCAGCACCTGTTGATAGAGGAAGGCTTTGCTCAATACTTCGTCGACGCTGCGGTGCAGCGTCTCCAGCAGCCGATACTCGCTGCGGGTCAGGCCGCCAGCCTGTTCGCCATAAAACACCTCGAAGCTTTCATCGTCGAAACGCAGGCTGTCCATCGACGGGGCTGGCACTGCGGGTGCGGGCCGGCGGTCGAGTGCCACCCGCCGCAGAATGGCTTCGATGCGCACCCGCAACTCCACCATGCTGAAGGGCTTTGGCAGGTAATCGTCGGCCCCCAGGCGAAAACCGCTGATGCGATCGGCCTCGGCACCGAGGGCCGACATCAGCAACACCGGGGTGGAATGACTCTGGCGCAATTGAGTCAGTACCGCCAGGCCGTCCATGCCCGGCAGCAGGATATCCATCAACACCACGTCGAAAGGCTGCCGGCGGGCAATGTCCAGGCCTTCCTGGCCGTTCTGGCACCAGGTCACCTGGAAGCCGCTGCGGTCCAGGTGCTCGTGAACGTAGGCGCCGAGCACAAGGTCGTCTTCGATGGACAGGATTCGGGGGAGGCCAGCAGTGATGGGAGTCATGACTATCTGCAAACAATTCTCAGTTGAGCGATTATTCAAGATTGCCTCGCCAGGGGCAACCCACGGTTTGTCCGTATCGCCAAAGAGTCGCCCGGGCGGACGAATGACTGCACCATTTTTACGAAGATTGCCCGCGAGCAAATCGCTACACTGCGCAAGTGGTGCATGGCGGATGCATGTACGGGTCTATAAATAGCGGGATGCAGGAGAGATGCGTGCTCAAGAAACTGGGAATCAAAGGCCGCGTGCTGTTGCTGACCCTGTTGCCAACCAGTCTGATGGCGTTGGTGCTGGGGGGGTATTTTACCTGGATGCAACAGGCTGACCTGCAAACCCAACTCATGCAGCGCGGCGAAATGATCGCCGAGCAGTTGGCTCCACTGACGGCGCCAGCCATGGGCCATCAGGACAACGAACTGCTCGAACGCATCGCCACCCAGGCCCTGGAGCAAACCGACGTACGGGCAGTGACCTTCCTGGCTCCCGACCGCACGTTGCTGGCCCACGCCGGCCCGACCATGCTCAATCAGACGCCCTCTGGCAGTGGCACGCAAATGCTGCGCCACAGCGGCAGCGATGCGACCCGCTATCTGCTGCCGGTATTCGGCAAACACCGCAATCTGGCCGGAGACGTGATTCCCGAAGAAGCAGACCGCCTGCTTGGCTGGGTCGAGCTCGAACTGTCCCATAACAACATGCTGTTGCGCGGTTACCGCAGCCTGTTCGCCAGCTTGATGTTGATCGCTACGGGACTGATCGGTGCGGCGCTGCTGGCCCTGCGCATGGGCCGCACGATCAATCGGCCGTTGAGCCAGATCAAGCAGGCCGTGGCCCAACTCAAGGACGGCCACCTGGAGACCCGCTTGCCGCCCCTCGGCAGCCAGGAACTGGATGAACTGGCTTCCGGCATCAACCGCATGGCCGGCACCCTGCAAAATGCCCAGGAAGAATTGCAGCACAGCATCGACCAGGCCACCGAAGACGTGCGCCAGAACCTGGAAACCATCGAGATCCAGAACATCGAGCTGGATCTGGCGCGCAAGGAGGCCCTGGAAGCGAGCCGGATCAAATCCGAATTCCTGGCCAACATGAGCCATGAAATCCGTACGCCGCTCAATGGCATTCTCGGCTTCACCCACCTGTTGCAAAAAAGCGAGCTCACCCCACGCCAGCTCGACTACCTGGGCACCATCGAAAAATCCGCCGACAGCCTGCTGGGCATCATCAACGAGATTCTCGACTTCTCGAAAATCGAAGCTGGCAAGCTGGTGCTCGACCATATTCCGTTCAACCTGCGCGACCTGCTCCAGGACACCTTGACCATCCTCGCCCCGGCCGCCCACGCCAAGCAGCTGGAACTGGTGAGCCTGGTSTATCGGGACACGCCGCTGTCACTGGTAGGCGACCCGTTGCGGCTCAAGCAGATCCTGACGAACCTGGTGAGCAATGCGATCAAGTTCACCCGCGAAGGCACCGTCGTCGCCCGCGCCATGCTCGAAGAAGAACACGAAGACACCGTGCAGCTGCGCATCAGCATTCAGGACACCGGCATCGGCCTGTCGAGCCAGGACGTACGCGCCCTGTTCCAGGCCTTCAGTCAGGCTGACAACTCGCTATCGCGGCAACCGGGCGGCACTGGCCTGGGCCTGGTGATTTCCAAACGCCTGATCGAACAGATGGGCGGCGAGATCGGCGTCGACAGCACGCCGGGGGAAGGGTCGGAATTCTGGATCAGCCTGAGCCTGCCGAAAACCCGTGACGATGCCGAAGACCTGCCCGCCGCGCCGCTGCTCGGGCGCCGGGTGGCGGTGCTGGAAAACCACGAACTGGCCCGGCAGGCCTTGCAGCATCAACTGGAAGACTGCGGCCTCAACACCACACCGTTCAACACCCTGGAAAGCCTGACCAATGGCGTCACCGCCGCCCACCAGACCGATCAGGCGATCGAACTTGCAGTGCTCGGCATCACCAGCAACGACATGCCGCCGGAACGCCTCAACCAGCACATCTGGGACCTCGAGCATCTTGGCTGCAAAGTGCTGGTGCTGTGCCCGACCACGGAACAGACGCTGTTCCATCTTTCCGTGCCCAACCCCCACAGCCAGCTCCAGGCGAAACCGGCCTGTACCCGCAAGTTGCGACGCTCCCTGTCTGATCTGGTCAACCCGCGCCCGATGCGCCGCGAGCCGGGCGAACCGTTGTCCAGCCGTGCACCGAAGGTGCTTTGCGTCGACGACAATCCGGCCAACCTGATGCTGGTGCAGACCCTGCTCGAAGACATGGGCGCCAATGTGCTCGCGGTGGAAAGCGGTTTTGCCGCCATCAAGGCGGTGCAGAACGAGACATTCGATCTGGTGTTGATGGACGTGCAGATGCCCGGCATGGACGGCCGCCAGAGCACCGAGGCGATCCGCCAATGGGAAAGCGAACGCCATTGCACGCCGCTGCCGATCGTGGCCCTCACCGCCCACGCCATGGCCAACGAAAAACGCGCGATGCTGCAAAGCGGCATGGACGACTACCTGACCAAACCGATCAGCGAACGGCAATTGGCACAGGTGGTGCTGAAATGGAGCGGCCTGGCGCTGCGCAATCACAGCCCGGAGCGCTCCGGCGATGGGCATGCTGGCGCCCACGACCTGTTGGTACTCGACCACGACGAAGGATTGCGCCTGGCCGCCGGCAAGGCTGATCTGGCGGCGGACATGCTGGCGATGCTGCTGGCGTCCCTGGAGGCTGACCGCGAAGCCATCCGCCTCGCACAGCAAAGCAACGACCACAACGCCCTGATCGAACGGGTCCATCGCCTGCATGGCGCGACGCGTTACTGCGGCGTACCGCAATTGCGTGCGGCCTGCCAACGCAGCGAAACCCTGCTCAAGCAACAGGACCCGAATGCCGGCGTGGCACTGGAGGAACTCGACCGGGCGATCAATCGCCTGGCGGCCCAGGCGCGCATGAATGCTTGATGCAGCGCAACTGCGTCAATCAAACATCAGCATAAGCTCAGCGCAAACCCTGTAGGAGCTGGCTTGCCAGCGAAGGCGGCCTCAGAGACAGCACAGGGTTTGAGATCCTCTTCGCAGGCAAGTCGGATCGCCGCACCGCAGCTCCTACAGAAACGGGACAGAGAGGACATCATGCGTACGATTTTTTTCAGCAGCCAGAACTACGACCGCGACAGTTTTCTAGCTGCCGAACAACCGGTCGGCATCGAGCTGCAATTTCAGCCTGCGCGCCTGAGCCTCGACACAGTGGCGCTGGCCCAGGGGTATGAAGCGGTCTGTGCGTTCATCAATGATGACCTCGGCGCGGCGGTACTCGAACGCCTGGCCGCCGGTGGCACTCGCCTGATCGCCCTGCGCTCGGCCGGTTACAACCATGTCGACTTGCCGACGGCAAAACGTCTGGGACTGGCCATCGTGCGCGTCCCGGCCTATTCGCCCCACGCGGTGGCCGAACATGCAGTGGCGCTGATCCTCGCACTCAACCGCCGCTTGCCCCGCGCCTACAACCGCACTCGCGAAGGGGATTTCAGACTGCAGGGGCTGACGGGTTTCGACCTGGTAGGCAAGACCGTCGGCGTGGTCGGCACCGGTCAGATCGGTGCCACCTTCGCCAAAATCATGAGCGGATTTGGCTGCCAGTTACTGGCCTGTGACCCCTACCCCAACCCGCAGGTCGAAGCCCTTGGCGCGCGCTACCTGAGCCTGCCGCAGCTGCTGGCCGAATCGCAGATCATCAGCCTGCACTGCCCGCTCAACGAGCAGAGCAAGCACTTGATCAACCGCCAATCCCTGGCGCACATGCAACCGGGCGCAATGCTGATCAATACCGGACGTGGCGGCCTGGTGGACACCCCGGCGCTGATCGATGCCCTGAAAGACGGTCGCCTGGGTTACCTGGGGCTGGATGTGTATGAGGAAGAGGCGCAGTTGTTCTTCGAGGACCGCTCCGACCTGCCGCTGCAAGACGATGTACTGGCCCGGTTGCTGACCTTCCCTAACGTGATCGTCACCGCACACCAGGCCTTTCTGACCCGCGAAGCGCTGGACGCGATAGCCGCCACCACGTTGCGCAACATTGCAGCCTGGACGGCGGGCACCCCGGAAAACCAGGTGACGGGAGACTGAAACGGATCGAAGGTCATCTGCCTGCGCGATGCGGTGTGCAAGCCCGTGATAGCATATCGCGCATATTTGGAGGACCCATGGTCGAACACGATTTCCGCTACAGCCTGATGAACCCGCAACACACCCTCACCGAATGCCGCGCCCTGGTGCCAGGGCGCTATCAGGTCACCGGCAACGGTGGCTCGATTCGCAACAACGACGTGCTGGTCGTGACCCTCAAGGGTGCCAAGGACTTGTCCATGCGCCTGACCGTCGAAACGGTTCGCCACCTGATCAACCCGCCCGGTCAATGGGTCGCGGTGGCCAGTGGCCCGGTATTCGGCGAACTGGCGATTCATACCTGGCAAGTGAACTGTGACAGCTGCGCCAAAGAGCTGAGCTTCGAGTTCGCCGTCGATGCCAAGCTGGGCAACAAGGCCGAAAAGCCTGCCGCCACTGCGCGGATTGCCGAGCTGGGCTGGACCACCGTTGGCGAGAAACACCTGTGCCCGAAATGCCAGGAGCCTGCGTGATGAAACGCCTCGCTCTGAGCGCGATGGCCGGTGCCAGCCTGCTGGGCTGCGCCGCCGAGCCGGTGCAGTTGCAACAAAACCGCAGCTACATTCTGGAATGGATCGGCGAACGGCCGTTGATGGACTACAGCCACCTGACCATCACCCTCGCTGAAGACGGCCGGGCTTACGGCAATGGTGGCTGCAATCACTGGTTCGCGCCGTACACCCTCGATGGCGACAAACTGACCTTCGGCAAAATCGGCAGCACCCGCAAACTGTGCGCGCCGGCGCTGATGGAACAGGAAAAACGCTTCCTCCAGGCCCTGGAAAACGTCCAGCGCTGGGACGTCTCCCCGATCGAGCAGATGCGCTTCTGGCCAGCCGAAGGCAAGCCGCTGCGTTGGTGGCTTGAGGAGGGTTGATCCCCTAAAAGATCGCAGCCTGCGGCAGCTCCTACATGGATTGTCGTACACCCTGTAGGAGCTGCCGCAGGCTGCGATCTTTTCTCTCAAGAACAACTCAATTCTTCGCCTGCAATGCCTCAAGCTTCGCCATCACCCCCGCCGCCGTCTGTTCCCCCATCAACTGCTCACGCACCTTGCCCTTGTTATCGATAATGTACGTCACCGGCAACACCTCGCTGCGCGGCAGCTCGAACAGCTCGGTAGGGTCCAGCGCCAGCACGGTGAACCTGATTCCCAGCTTCTCGCTCGCGCCCTTCAGCTCTTGCCCCTGGACGTTGTCGAAGTTGACCCCGAACACACCAATTTTCTTGTCCTTGAGCTGCTCGGCCAAGGCATTCAACTCCGGGATCTCGGTACGGCAAGGCCCGCACCATTCTGCCCAGTAGTTAAGTACCAGCCATTTGCCGTCCAGTCGGTCGGCGGCGATCTTGTGGCCGTCCTGGTCGATGCCATAGTCATTCCCGCAGCCCCCCAGCATCAACGCCCCGATGATCGCCAATGCCGCTGCCAGTCGCCTTGTCATGTCGTGTTCCTTGTCAAAAATTGAATGCGCCTGCGACCCATCGCCTCTCACGGTTCTGGATTGCGCGCTGCACAGTTAGAATAGCCGCCACCTTACGCAAGATGCGACCCGCTCATGACCGATCTGACGCTTTATCACAACCCGCGCTGCTCGAAATCCCGCGGTGCGCTCGAACTGCTTGAAGCCCGTGGCCTGACGCCTACCGTGGTCCGTTACCTGGACACTCCGCTGGACGCCGCGCAAATCCAGAGCCTGCTGGGCAAACTCGGGATCAGCGCCCGGCATTTGCTGCGCACCGGCGAGGACGAGTACAAAACCCTCGACCTGGCCGACAACAGCCTGAGCGAAGCGCAATTGATCGCCGCTATCGCCGCCCACCCGAAACTGATGGAGCGACCGATTCTCGAAGTCGGCGACAAAGCCATCATCGGCCGCCCACCGGAGCAGATCCTGGAACTGTTGCCATGAGTGCACCGTACATTCTGGTTCTGTACTACAGCCGCAGCGGTTCGACCAACGAAATGGCCCGGCAGATCGCCCGTGGTGTCGAACAGGCCGGGCTTGAAGCGCGCCTGCGCACGGTGCCGGCGATTTCCAGCGAGTGCGAAGCCGTTTCGCCGGAGATTCCCGACGAAGGTGCGCTGTACGCCAGCCTCGACGACCTGAAGAACTGCGCCGGCCTGGCACTCGGCAGCCCGACCCGCTTCGGTAACATGGCGGCGCCGCTCAAGTACTTTCTCGACGGCACCAGCAACCTGTGGCTGACCGGTGCGCTGGTGGGCAAACCGGCGGGTGTATTCACCTCCACGGCGAGCCTGCACGGTGGCCAGGAAACCACCCTGCTGTCGATGATGCTGCCGTTGCTGCACCACGGCATGCTGATCACCGGCCTGCCGTACAGCGAGTCGGCACTGCTGGAAACCCAGGGCGGCGGCACGCCTTACGGCGCCAGCCACCACGCCGGTGCCGACGGCAAAAGCGGTCTGGATACCCATGAAGTGGCGCTGTGCCGCGCGCTGGGCATGCGCCTGGCGAAGACTGCACAGAAACTGGAGAGCTGAGGTGGCAAAAAAGCCGAAGATTCTTCCCGCCCTCGAATGGCTCGAGCCACGCGTCAAGGCGATGCGTGTCATCAGTCTGCTGTGCTTTTTCGGCCTGGTGGGACTGCTGTGTGTTTACTACCTGGCGATTGCCGATCTGCACGGGGCACGCCCCTGGGTGATCCTGTTGATCGAACTGGTGCCACTGCTGATTCTGGCACCGGGGATGATCGTCGGCAGCCCTCGCGGGCATTCGTGGATGTGCTTTGTGGTGAACCTGTATTTCATCAAGGGCGCGTTGGCTGCCTATGACCCGAACCGGCAAATCTTCGGTTTGCTGGAGATGGGTGCGAGCCTGGCGGTGTTCTGTTCAGCGTTGTTGTATGTGCGCTGGCGGTATCAGTTGAATCGCAAGTTGGCTGGCGAGGACGAAGTTTCCGTCGCCTGACAGAAAAGATCGCAGCCTTCGGCAGCTCCTACAGGCTTACACATTCCCCTGTAGGAGCTGCCGAAGGCTGCGATCTTTTGGGGCCACCCAAACCCTCAATGATTGACGGTATAAGCC
>NZ_JBFUIC010000102.1:0-16426 GCF_056402075.1 Pseudomonas sp. P4_C3 | reverse complement strand
AGATCAGGGACGAGACCTTTTCCGGCAGCGCATGCAGGCTGAAGCTGGCGGGTTGGCCGAGCAGGCGTTCGGCGTCGATGTCGAGCTCGCTGGAGGTGAACTCGATGTAGTAGCTGAAGGGTTGGCTGAGGTGCTCTTCGCCGTGGAAGGCCAGGACGTTGAGGGGGGCGTCCAGCTCGCGGACCCAGAGTGTGTGGCGGCTGTGGTCGAAGAAAGTGCGCAGTTCGTTGAGCATGTTCAGACCTCCATGGCGGTGTTCGCCGCGCTATCCAGCGTGTTGGTGAATTGCAGGGTGATCCCCTCTTCGTCGCTGTAACCCAAAGTCACGCCATGGGTGCTCTGCCCAGCGGCCTGACGCTGCAACAACTGTTGGCTGAGCACCGGCAGAATCTGCTGGTCAAGCAGGCTGTCGATGTTGCGGGCGCCGGTATCGGGCAACAGGCAGGCGGCGACCAGGGCGTCGTTGAGCGCGACTTCGATCCGGCAGTGCAGTGCGTAGTGACGCTGCAAGCGTTTGCCGACCTGGGCGAGCTTGATGGCGACGATGCCTTTGAGGGCCTCGGCTTGCAGCGGTCGATAGATCAGCGTCTGGAAGCGGGCCAACAAGGCCGGCTGAAAATGCTCGCGTAAAATGGGCCGTAGCAGTTCGTGCAAGGTGCTGTCCGAGGCTTCGGGTTGCTCCTGCAAGAAACCTTGCAGCTCATCACTCCCCAGGTTGGAGGTCATGAGAATGACGGTGTTGCGAAAGTCGATTTCGCGGCCTTCGCCGTCGCGCATGCAGCCGCGATCGAACACCTGATAAAACAGGTCAAGCACGTCACGATGGGCTTTCTCCACCTCGTCGAGCAGCACGACGCTATAGGGTCGTTGGCGTACGGCCTCGGTGAGCACCCCGCCCTGCCCGTAGCCGACGTAGCCGGGCGGCGAGCCCTTGAGCTGGCTGACGGTATGGGCTTCCTGGTATTCAGAAAGATTGATCGTGATCAGTGACTTTTCGCCACCGAACAGGCTGTCGGCCAGGGCCAGGGCCGTTTCGGTCTTGCCGACTCCGCTGGTGCCCACCAGCAGGAACACGCCCAAAGGCGTCTTTTCGTCAGTCAGGCCGGTCTTGGCCGCGCGCAGGCGTTGGGCCATGGCACTGAGGGCATGGGGTTGGCCAATCACCCGTTCGCTGAGTTGCTGTTCCAGTTCCAGCAGGTTGGCTTGTTCATCCTTGAGCAGGCTGCCCAGCGGCACGCCGGTCCAGTCAGCGATCACTTCAGCCACGCTGCGCGGGTTTACGTCGAGCAAAAGCAGCGGCTGATTGCCCTGAATCTCACTCAGTTGTCGCTGCAACCGGGCGCAGTGTTCCATCCGTGGTGGTTCGGCCTGGCGTGCGTCGAGCAGCTGTCGGGTCAGTTCGAGCTCGTTCTGGTATTGCCGCACCAGGTCGATTTGTTCCCGCTGCAATTGCGCGTATTGCTGCGCGATCAGGGCGATCCGTTGATCGGTGACGTCGCCGCTCAGTTGCTGATCCTCTTGCCGTGCCTGGCGCTCCAGGTCCAGGGCAGCCATTCGGGCTTTGAGGCGCACCAGCACCTGCGGTTCGCAGTCAAGGCTCATGCGTACCCGTGCGCTGGCGGTGTCGAGCAGGTCGACAGCCTTGTCCGGCAACTGGCGACCCGTCAGATAACGCCGCGACAGGCTGACCGCCGCCTCTACCGCCGCGTCTTCGATGTGCACGCCGTGGTAGCTGGCGTAGCGGGCTTTGAGGCCGCGCAACATGAGGCAGGCACTGGCATCGTCCGGTTCGTCGACCTTGACCCTCTGGAACCGTCGCTCAAGAGCGGCATCGCGCTCAAAGTACTGTTTGTACTCACTCCAGGTGGTGGCCGCGATGGTGCGCAATTCTCCGCGAGCCAGGGCCGGCTTGAGCAGATTTGCCGCATCGGCACCACCGGCCTGGTTGCCGGCACCGATCAGGGTATGGGCTTCGTCGATGAACAGCAGGACCGGAGTTTCTGATTGCTGCACGGCCTCGATGACGTTTTTCAGGCGTTGTTCGAACTCGCCCTTGACCCCGGCTCCGGCTTGCAACAGGCCCAGATCGAGGGTGCGCACGCTGACCGGCTTGAGGCTGTCGGGCACATTGCCCTCGGCGATGCGCAAGGCCAGGCCCTCGACCAGCGCAGTCTTGCCGACCCCCGGTTCCCCCACCAGCAGTGGGTTGTTCTTGCGCCGGCGGCTGAGGATGTCGATGACCTGACGGATTTCATCGTCACGCCCGAACACCGGGTCGATGCCGCCCTCCCGGGCCTTGGCGGTCAGGTCCTGGGTGAACTTGTCCAGCACCGCCTTCAATGCATCGCACCGTTGAGCACTCGATGAGTTGTCGAGGATCACCGCCTTGCGATCCAGCGCCTGCTCCTGTTGCAGGTGCGGTCGTTCTTCGGAGTGCTGGTCCAGCAGCGGGAGCAAATGCTGCAATTGCACCGGAGCGAGACTGAGCATCGGCCAGGCCGCTTCACAGGCCAACAGTGTCGGGGTCTCCAGCAGCGCACCGAGCAGGTGGGCCGAGCGCAGGCTGTCATTGTCGTCGTCCAGCGATGCACGCAGCCAGGCGTTCTTGATCAATTGCTGTAACTTGCCGCACAGCTGCGGTTTGCCCTGCACGCTGCGCGGCAAGCTGTCGAGATGCTCGAGCAGCCCGTGCCAGAGGGCGTCGATGTCCCATTCGTAACGGCGCGCAATGAGCGTCAGGTCTCCCTCGCCCTGCTCCAGCAGTTTGAGTAGCCAGTGCTCGATGCTGATCTGCCCGTGGGCGCGGCTTTGGCACAGCGATGCCGCCGCGCTCAAGGCCTGGGCGCAGTAAGGATTGAGGCGGCGAAGCAAACGGGTGGAGTGATGGGCCATGCGGGGCGTCCTTGTGCTGAATTCCTGGCGTATTGCCGGTGGTGGGCTTGAAGCTCGATGTGCCGGCTTGAGCGTCTGCTGACGGGCGCTCAAGCCGATACGCTCAAGACCAGCAGGCAGCGTTCTGCCTGCTGGTGCTTTCGCGTCAGGCGCTCTGGCGTTCGTTCCAGGAATCGCTGTGGATGATGTTGCCGGCGACGAAGGTCCAGGTGATTTTGTCGTAACGCAGCTCAATCAATTCCAGGTGGTTGTGCTTCTCCTTCGAAGGGTCTTTGACGTCGTGCATTTTTGGCGCGACTTTCACTACCTTGACGTTTTCGAGTTGAGTCACGAAGTACTCGACTTCTTGGCCTGCGTCGTCAATGCGATACCACTTGAACTCGGCGCTCTTGAGGGTCTGGCCAGTGGTCACCGCCTTGTACAGATACGGGCTGGAGGCATCGATTTCCTTGGTGAACAGAAACGGGGCATGGACCCGGGCACCGGTCAACTTGCCGGTGTTGTTGTCGGTGGGGATGTACAGGCTGTGATCCTGGGTCAGCACCTCAATGCTGCCCTCGCGTTTTTGCACGTTCACCGAACCTTTGATGCTCGCGCCGCCGTCATCTTGCAGCCAGAGATAAATGGGAATTGCCATGTGAAGCTCCTTTTCCAATAACATGAATGCCGCGTGACGCGACTGGGGTTGTCAGCCCGGTATCGTTGGGGAATGCGAGCAAGCCCCCGCTTCCGGTACCAGGCGGATATCGACTCGACGGTTGGCAGTGCGCCCCACCTCGGTGTCATTGCTGGCGATCGGCTGCCTGGCGCCGAAGCCCTGGACAGCAAAACAACTGTCGGGGAGGTCGCCCATGCGTTGCATCCAGTCCCGCACCGCCGCCGCGCGAGTCCGGGACAGCAGAAGGTTTTGCGCGTCATTGCCCGACGCATCGGTATGCCCGGCGATGACGATCAGCCATCCCGGCTGGGCCTTGATGTCCACCAGGGCATTGATCAGCACTTTGGTTGACTCTGGCTTGAGCGCGGCGCTGCCGCTGTTGAAAAGAGACAAGCTGTCCAGACGTACCGCTTTGGCGACTTTTACCGCGAGGGGCGCTGACGGCGGGGGGCGGTGACTGGCAATCGCCGTCAGCACCGGCGCACGCAATCGTTCGCCGCGATACAGGCCCAGACCCAACTTCAGCGGAGCACCATGACGGTAATAGTTGTCCAGACGCTCGGCGTGCTGGCGAAGCGTCGTCAATGCCACTTCGCGCTGGACAATCCCGGTCTGGTCGAAAGGGGTCGATTGCGCCATGGAGGTGTAGCGACGCAGGTCATCGGTGACCTGACGCGCCAGCAACGTGTTCTGCCAGGCCGAACTGGCCAAGGCAATCACAGTCGCGGCCACAAACAGCCACAGCGCAATCACCCCCGCCCGGCGTATCGGCGTTCGCTGGATACGGATGGGCAGCAATTGCAGCAACGGGTCAGGGAATGGCAGTGGCGCCGCGGCTGYGATCTGTACCTGCCGGTCGACTGACAGCGACAGCTTGTCGCGCAGCCATTGTTGCCAGAGGTTCCCCGTCACGGTCTGCGGCAACACCGGCACCAGCGTGATGGCAATGGCCACCGCGGGGCTGATCGAATGGCGGCGGTCACGCGCGGCCAGGTCCGGCAGTACCGCCTCTTCCAGCCATGCCGCAACGCTGCTCACTTGAACGCTGGCATGCATGCGCGCCATACGCGTTACATCGTCAACCGCCAGTTGCTGCCAATCGACCAGACTGGCATGCATCCCGGCCTCACGGACCTCGGGGCTGGTCTGGCCCGCCTCCCAACTGAACCAGGCCCCCTCGCCCTGCGAAGCTTGCAGGTAACTGACCAGCAACATCGGCAATGGAATCCCGCGTTTGCGAACCAAGGCAATCTGATGACAAAAAGCCCGCACCTGTCCTGCCAGCACGGCGCGGTCGCCATGCTCGCCCGGGTTGGAAACGAACATGACAGCAAGCTGCCCGCTCCATGCTGGTCGACGGGCCAATACGCCATCTATCAGCTCCGGCAGTTGCATCAGATCTGGCACCCGCAGGTAGCAACCTTGCCCGGTCTTGCGCAACGCCAGCGAATCATCGGCAACTGGGCCGAACAGACCGTCCAGGCCATCACCACAGACCAACACCACCGGCTGACAATAATCCGCCGGTGGCAGCGTCAGGTTAGCGGTCAGCACCAGTGACCCGGCTTGACGCTTGGCCCGCCGCCCGATCCTGATCCAGACCGCGATGGCAACGCACACCACGAGCAAAACCGCCGTTGCACGTGTCCAGGCCGTCAGCGGGATGATGGCTAGCAATGCCAGGACAAGCGTGCCGGCCCAAAGCCAGAGGAGTCGATTGAGTTTGTACGTCATCGGTTACTCACGCCTGGCCTGGCTGGAGGTTGGCGATGACGCCACCCAACAGGTGATCGAGTCCCAGCCAGATCCCCATGAGCAACAACCCCGCCAACACTACATTGGCCAGCGGGGAGCGCTGCCAACGCCAGCTGCCGGATCGGTAGCCGATGCYCGCTTGTGTCGCTAACCCATGGTTGAGCTGCAGTGGCGCAACCTGCGCATTCAACGCTGCCAGCAGTTGCAGACGATCAGGATCATTCAACTCGCGATAGCGACCGCGAAAACCCAGCATCAATACCCGCTGGAATGCCGTCAGCACCTGCCGATCCGGTGCGGGCTCGCGCAGCACTTCGCGCATGTCTTCATACAGAAACTCACCGGCCTGGTGACGGCTGAAGAATTTCGCCTGCAAGGGTTCGCTGACCCAGGAAGCATGATCTTCGCCCTTGGTATGGCCGAGCACGGTTTCATCGAGCAACGCGCATTGGGCGTAGCTGATGTAGTCGATGCTGCGCCGACTCAAACCGGCCTGTTCAAGAGCCTGGCGAACGTATTCGATCTGGTCGGCACAACGTGACCACAGCCCCGGGCTGTCTTGCGCTGATCGAGCCTGGCGCAGTTCAACCACCAGCAGGTAGCTGTCCTGCAACAGGACGTCGATATTCAGCGGTGAGCGGGTTTGCTTTTCGGTTTTTCCGTTCATGTGCGCAACACCGCAAACAGTTCAAGCTTGACCTCGACCAGTGTGCTCGGCACATACAGTGCGCAGACCCCCGCGGCCAGCATCGCCAGCCCCTTGGCATGATTGAGATCAAGGGCGAAGTATTGATTTTCCAGTCGCAGTGGAATCGCGGCGGGCACATGGCTGAGCGACTGCATGGGCACACCGTCCAGCGCAGCATTGATCAACTGATCCACCTCATCCGGCGTACCGATCTTGCACAGTCGAGGAAACTGGCTCTGCAACTGCGCGGCCGACAGGCGACAACGCACGGACAGATAGAAGTCCGCGCCGCCAGGCTCACACAAGCGGGCATCGTTGAGACTGACTTGCCAGCGGTTGGCGCCCGTTTCCTGCAACTCCAGGGCGATGACCCGGGACGGAAGGCTGGCTTCCAGCAAGGTGGAAATCGTGCTCATCAACGGCGGGAAGACGGTTTCCAGGTGTTCGTGCCGATAGGCAGGAATCTGCTCGATGTCATGTTCCAGCGAAAAGGTCAGCAGGCTTCCGGCCAGTCTGGCCAGTTCCAGATAGACCTGTTCGGGATGGCGCCCCGGATGCGCTTTGAGGTCAGCCAACACGGGTTGATAGCTGTTCAAGGCATTGAGCAGCCAGAACAACGACACATCGGCCACCGCAAAGTCCGCCATGCGCTGATTACTCTCGCGCCGCATGCCCATAAGCCGTTGACGCTTGGCAGCCAACTGGGTCAACAGGTTGTCCAGTTGGGTGAGCAAACCCGGGTGAGCAGCAAAGCTGAGCAACGGCGGTACGTAGCCCGGGTCGAGTATCCAGCCCCCCTGCCCGTCGCGTGTCAGGCGGGCAATCGGGCAAGTCAGGTAATCGGCGTTGTCATCGTTTTCCAGGCGCAAGCTCAAGGCGTGCTCCAGCACCCCGATTGATTGCACCTCATCGGCGAACACGTCTTGAACCTTGCGCCAGGCCTGGCGATAGCGCATCGGTCGATCGGCCCTGCCCCCGTCGAACAGGCAGTTGTTACCATTGCCCTGTTCCAGCGGCAACGCCAGCAATAGCGTGACGTTCTGACTGTCATCAGGCAGCTGCCGAGCCAACTCCAGTGCAGGAGGCAGGCGATCGACATGATCGGTATCGACCAGGGTGCCGTCGGCCATGCGCAAGTGCAGCCTGGTCAGTTTGAGTTTGCCCAGGCGCAGTGCCTGCAGATCAACTTCCACTGCTTGTACACCCCAGGGGTGTACCAACGACAGGTGCGCAAGGCACTCATTGGTCCAGGCTTCCCAGCGCGCCTGCTGCTGGAATTGCTGCGGAGACAGCAACGCCCCCGCGGCCCACAAGGGGCGGTCGATCTTCATGACATTCGTTCCCTACGAAATGACTTGGGCTTGAACAGACTCAGGCTTTGGCCTTGGGCATCTGCGAAACCAGTGACAGGTTGACGTCCATGCCTTCCACCTGAAAGTGCGGCACGGCGTACAACTTGACGCGGAAAAAGCCGGGGTTGTCGTCGATGTCTTCCACCGTCACCTTCGCCTCACGCAGCGGGTGCGAAGCCTGCAAATCGTCGCCGGGGTCGGTCATTTCGGTGACCAGCCCACCGATCCACTTGTTGAGCTCAAGCTCCAGCAAGCGACGATCCTTGGTGGTTCCGATGTTCTCGCGCTGGATCATCTTCAAGTAGTGAGCGATGCGCGACAGGAGGAATATGTACGGCAAACGCGAGTTGATACGGCTGTTTGCGGTGGCGTCGGCGGTGTCGTACAGGGCGGGTTTCTGGCTGGAGTTGGCTGAGAAGAAACACGCGTAGTCGCGATTCTTGTAGTACGACAAAGGAATGAAACCGAGGTTGGCGAATTCAAATTCACGCGTCTCGGGAATCATCACCTCAGAGGGAATTTTCACCTGATTGCCGGTGCCCAGGTCGTACAGATGAATCGGCAGGCCGGTGACCGCGCCACCCGACTGTGGGCCACGGATCTGCACGCACCAGCCGTTGCTGATGAAGCTCTTGACCATGTTCGCGGCAAAAGCGAACGAGGCGTTGGTCCACAGGTACTTGTCGTGGTCCGGCCCCTTGACGCTTTCGATGTAGTTGAAGCTGCGCACCGCAATGGTGTCAGGACCGTAAGGCAGACGACCGAGCACCCGCGGCATGGTCAGGCCGATGTAACGGGCATCGTCACTGTCGCGAAAGGCTTTCCACTTGATGTATTCGGCGCGGTCAAAGTAGTTGCCGATGTCCTTGATCGCAGCCACTTCTTCCATCGATTCCTTGCCGAAAAAAGCCGGTCCGACAGAACCAATGAACGGCATGTGTGCTGCCGCCGCCACCTTGGAAACATTACGCAGCAAGGCAACATCCTGAGGGCTGCGGTCGAATTCATAATTGGAAATGGCTGCAGCGATCGGTTCGCCACCCGGCGTGTCGTATTCCTGGATGTAGGTATGGAAATACAACCCGCTCTGGGCGATTTCCGGTGCGTCGTCGAAGTCCTGGATCAAATGATCCTTGCTGATATCCAGCAACTCGATGCGAACGTTGCGGCGGAAATCGGTTTGGTCGATCAGCGATTTCACGCCACGCCAGGTCGACTCGAYGCGCTGGAAGTCTGGATGGTGCATGACGGCATCGAGCTGGCGACTGATCTGCTCGTCCAACGATGCAATGTGCTCATCGAGCAGTGCCTTGTCCAGACGCTCGACTTTATGTGAAGACTGCTTGAGCAAGTTCAGGAAAACGCTGACGGCGGCGGTCACGCGCTCATCGGTAGAGGCCTCGGACAATGCTTCATTGTCCTGAAAGGCGTCGAAACCGGCCAACTCTTCTACTGGACTCAGATTGATCTTGCTGAACAAAGCGCTATATATACCCTGGCTTTCTTCAGACAACACTGTATCGCCACGCGATTGCGCGGAAGAATGTTCAACGGACATTTAGAGTTTTCCTTTGAAGCGAACCGAAGGGATATTAACGAACTTCTTTTGGAGCCAGGGCAGCCAGTTCGGCACGCAGTTCGTCACTCAGGGCATCATCTTTGAGAATACGTTCCAACTCGTGCCGAAAGGTCGCGTTGTCCAGCAGGTTCGACTTGAGATCGCGCAGCAGGTTGCGCATGGCCAACAGTGCACGCAGCTGTGGAATCTGCCGCGCCACCTGTTCCGGCTCAAAGTCTTTCATGGCCCGAAAACTCAATTCCACAGAGGTGTCGCAGTGGTCATTGACCAGCGTATTTTCCACTGCCAGCTTCAGGCCTGGGGAATACTCGGACAAAACGCTGTCGAAATTATTCTTGTCAATGTTCATTTTGTTTCTTGCGGACAGCGGGCGCTGCTCCTTACCGTTGCTGTAGTCGCCCATCACCATCAACTTCAGTGGCAACTCGACTTTTTTCTGTGCTCCGCCCGTGTGCAAATCGAGCTTGATATTAACTCGAGCCTTGGGCACTTCGTTTTGAAAACTACTTGCAGTCATCATTCCTCCTGACACCCGCGTAACAGTAAGAACCATCACGAAGATAAATAAGACTGGAATTCAGAACGGCGACCAACTCTATACGAAGAGTTGCCATCCACAGCCCTTAAATTCCTTTTAATACATAGAAGCCGTAACCCGGAGAGACAATTATTGTCTCCCCGTCGATAAACGATGAAGCATCTGAAGTTAATTCTCCATCCCCCTGTGGCACTTTCGGAAGTTTCCCACAGGGTCAATCAACAAAAGAGAAGTTAATTTGTAGGACGAGAACAAGGTAATCAAACCTGGTTACGCCAAAATACAATTTTTGCTACGAGTAATGGATCTCACTCAAGTTGATCGACACCAGCAACGACTCCTTGTTGGCCTACCCATCGGTCTTGCGTCGGCGTCGGCTTCGACGTAGTCATAAACCAGTTGGGCAGCGGGCATCAAAGACAGCACACCGATTCAATATTCCCGGTTCGATCTACGTAACCATGACGTCCTCACTCACCCCGTAAGGACCCTGTCATGGCCATTGCAAAAGCAGCCCCCGGCAAAACCCTGCTGACCCCGACCGACCACACCCTGATCATGATCGACCACCAGTCGCAGATGTCCTTCGCGACCAAGTCGATCGACGCCGTGACCCTGCGCAACAACGCCGCACTGGTGGCCAAGGCAGCCCGTGGCTTCAAGGTCTCGACCATCCTCACCACCGTCGCCGAGAAGAGTTTTTCCGGGCCGATCTTCGACGAAATCAAGGCTGTGTTCCCGGAACACAACGTCATCGATCGCACCAGCATGAACACCTGGGAAGACGAGCGCATTGCCGTGCAAGTCAATGCCATCGGCAAGCAGAAGATTGTCCTCGCCGGCTTATGGACGTCCGTTTGCATCGTCGGCCCGGCGTTGTCGGCGATTGACCAGGGTTTCGAGGTGTATGTGATTGCCGACGCCTGTGGCGACGTCAGCACCGAAGCCCATGAAATGGCCATGCAGCGCATGATCCAGATCGGCGCCCGGCCGATGACTTCGCTGCAATACCTGCTGGAACTGCAACGTGACTGGGCGCGCGGCGAGACCTACGACGAAACGGTGAAAACCTCGATTGCCAACGGCGGTGCCTACGGTCTGGGCCTGATCTACGCCAAAACCATGTTTGGTGCATCCGAAGGCCATTAAGGTCCATTGAAAAACCAGCGCCTGCGGGCGGACTCCTGTAGGAGCGAGCTTGCTCGCGATGGTCTCAATAGCGCCGCGTTCAGTCGGTAAACACGCGTTATCGTTAACGACCATCGCGAGCAAGCTCGCTCCTACAGTGAATCATCGCAGTCGCTACCCCCTGTGGTGAGCCATTGATGACTCTCTTCCCGCAAGACTTCAGGGTGACGATTGCCCTGTGCTTCTGCCTGTTCGCTACCCACACACTGGCGGATGAATCGGCGCAAGGCGCAGAAGGATTTTTCGACGCAGCGACGCTTGGCGTGCTCAGCCGAAACTTCTATCTGAACAGCGACTATCGATCCCCCTCGCCGACCGGCAAGAGCTACAAAGCCGAATGGGCTCAAGGTTTTATCGGCGCTTTTGCATCCGGCTTCACGCCGGGAACCGTCGGCTTCGGCCTCGATGCCCATGCCTTTCTGGGATTGAAGCTCGATGGCGGCAAGGGCCATTCCGGGACCGGATTGCTGCCGGTGGGCAGTGACGGCCGCAGCGAAAACGACTACTCCAGCGGTGGCGGCGCGATCAAGCTCAAGGCTTCGAAAACCACCCTGGCGTTTGGTGAAATGGAGGTCGAAAGCCCGGTATTCGACACCGCGGACAAGCGCCTGCAGCCGGAGTACGCCACAGGTTTTCTGCTCAACAGCCGCGAAATCGACGGCATGAACCTGCAAGCCGGGCACTTCACGGCGTTCAAGAATCAGGACAGTGCTTCAGGCAAGGGCAACTTTTTCGGTTATGGCGCCAACACCGAGGCCGGCGGCATTTCGTTTGTCGGCGCCGACCTGTTTACCCAGAACCCGGTCGGCGGCRCCCTGTACGCCTCGGAGTTGACCGACACCTGGCACCAGTACTACGGCAACCTGCACTTCAAGCAGTCCGGGGTGTTCCTCGACGCCAACCTGTATCACACCCGGGACACCGGTCAGGCGCTGGCCGGTGCCATCGACAATACGGCGTACAGCCTGTCCGGCCGATACACGCTGGGCGCCCATGGGTTCACCCTGGCTTATCAAAAGGTCGACGGTGATACACCGTTCGATTTCGTCGGTGGCGACTCCATCTACCTGGCCAACTCAATCAAGTACGCCGACTTCAACGGCGCCCGCGAACGCTCCTGGCAGGTTCGTTACGACCTGGACCTGACTGCACTCGGGATACCCGGCCTGAAGTTCATGACCCGCTACGTCACCGGCGACCATATCGACGGCACCCATGCGCCACAAGGCGGGGCCTACAACCCGTTCGACCCGGCAACCGGCACCTTCGCGCCGCAACAAGGTGATGGGGGCAAACACTGGGAGCGAGACATTGATTTGAAGTACATCGTCCAAACGGGTGCGGCGAAGGACCTGTCAGTGCAGGTGTCGCACGTTTCACACCGGGCCAATGAGGCGCAGGCGGGTGATGACATAGACCGGATATATGTAGTGATTCAGTACCCGCTGGGGTTCTGAGGAAAGCATTCGGCAATGTTTGGAATGCATTCAATTGTTGGAGCGGGCTTGCCGTCATGCCAGTCAGTCAAGACCCAAAACCTGTAGGAGCGGGCTTGCCCGCGAAGGGACCGTTAGCTTTAACATCAATGTTGACTGATACTCCGCTTTCGCAAGCAAGCTCGCTCCTACACAGATTTCGCTTAACTGACTGGCATTAGGGCTTGCCGCAAAGCTGCAAATTCTGTTCGGACTGGATGGATCGCAATAGAGCTCGCCTGCTCGATACCGCACCAATAGTATGATTGGTAGCACGCAGTCGACCATCTCCGTGGAGGCCCGATCATGGGAACCGTACGAAAAACCATCACTGTGACTGACCAGCAAGACAACTGGATCAAAGCGCAGATAGAAGCAGGCCATTACACCAACGACAGCGAATATATTCGCGATCTGATCCGACGTGAACAGGAGCGCAGCGCTGAACTCGAAACGATCCGTGCCGCCCTTTGGGAAGGTGAATCCAGCGGAAAACCTCGCCCATTCGATCCCGTTGCATTCAAACAGAGAATGTTAACCGCGCATGGCTGACGCGAGCAGGCTCGCTCCCACAAGGGATTGGGTTGAGTCAGAAAGTTTGGGGTTGATTGGCGGAAGGCAGCCGGAGTCGAACCTGCCCGGGAACGGATGCCGTCCCCAACCGGGTTTGAAGCCCGGCCGCGCCACCGGGCGCGATTGCCTTCCTTGAAGTCATGCCTTTGAATCAGTGCTCTGTGTGCTGGGCCAACGCACTGTCCAGGCGAATCTGCCGGCGATCACCCAAGCGTCGCGTCAGACCGATACGGTCGAAGTACTCCAGTATCTGAATGCTGCGCTTGCGCCCCAGGCCCACGGCATCACGAAACGCCGCCACCTGAATCACCGGGTTGGCGTCTGCCAGTTGCAACAGCATAGCCGCCAATCGGTGGATCATGCTGTCGGTGTAAAACAGATCGCGCACCACCTGGTGCATCAAGCCCAGGCGCGCCATTTTGCGCAGCAAATCGCGCACGTCCGCTTCCTCATGCCCCAGGTCGCGCACCCACGGCGGGTCGAAGCCGGCCTGTTCGAAAAACGGCTGCAAGTGCAGCCACAGGGTTTCGTCCGTTTCACTCAAGCGCACCTGATGCCCGGGCAGATGCAACCACGGACCGCTGCTGGCGATGTCGCCGCTGGCCAGCAACTCGTCGAGCAGGCTGATAAACGTCGAGCGCTCCAGCGCGCTGCCGGTGAATCGACGCAGGCGATCCCGGTCCGGCCCCATCTGATCCGRTTCGAGCAGATGGAAACGCGCGAGCTGATCCACCAAAGGCGCTTTCAAGGATTCCCAACGACTGGCACTAAACAGCAACGCGCCTTGACGGGTGTCGATCAAGCGCACGTCAGCGGGCAACACCCAACTGCTGCGCGGTCGGTTGAACTGCCGTTCCAGGCGCTGCGGATCGATCCCGCTGTCGCTATGGGCCAGCAATGCCGGCAATACATCTTCCAGCGTTGCGCTGTTCGCCAGCGCGACCAGCTGCGCCAATCGTTCGGGGCTGCGGCGTTGCCGGGTGGGTGCAAACGGATCGAGCACCCGGCCGCCACCCAGCGTACGTTGGGCACTTTGATCGCGCAGGACCAGCGGATCGCCTCTCACCGCATGCACCGGCGTATTGAGCAACAGTTGCGCAAACATCCGCCCACCGGGCGCCAGGCCGGTGCCTTCGAGCAAGGCGACTCGACCGATGACGTCCTGGGTGCCGAGGTGCACGTGCACCGGTTGAAAGTGCTCGAAGGCGCGGGATTCGCCGGGGAGTAACTGCATCTCGATGTCCAGGCGCTGTGTCGGTGCGTACAAGCCGGCGGACAGCAGCCAGTGGCCGCGATGGATGTGCTCCAGGGCCAGCCGTTCGGCACTCAGGTTCAACGCCACGCGCTGGCCGGCAATGGCGTGGTCGGCGGTCTGGTTTTGCGCGTGCAGGCCACGAATGCGCACCGGTTTGCCTTGTGGCCCCAACAGCAGGGTATCGCCCACCGCGACCTGGCCGGACAGCGCCGTGCCGGTCACCACGATACCGGCCCCGGCCACGCTGAAGGCGCGATCGATCGCCAGGCGAAAACCACCTTCGGTGCTGCGTTGCTGAACTTCACGCTGGGATTGCAGCAATTGTTGGCGCAAGGTTTCGATACCCTCGCCGGTCACGCTCGACAGCGCAATCAGCGGTGCATCGGCATAGGGTCCGGGCGCCAGCAAGGTACGGATCTGCTCGCGCACGTCCTGTACTCGGGCGCTGTCGACCCGGTCGCACTTACTGATCGCAACCAATGCCCGGGGGATACCCAGCAACTGGACAATCGCCAGGTGCTCGCGGGTCTGCGGCATCACCCCGTCATCGGCGGCCACTACCAACAACACCAGATCGATGCCCTGCGCCCCGGCGAGCATGTTGTGGGTGAAGCGCTCATGCCCGGGAACATCGATGAAACCGGTCAGGCCCGCTCCCGGCTCCAGCGCGGCATACAGGTAGCCGAGGTCGATGGTCATACCGCGCTCGCGCTCTTCCCGGCGCCGGTCACCCGCCTGACCGGTCAGCGCCTGGAGCAGCGCGGTTTTGCCATGGTCGATGTGCCCTGCGGTGCCGACAATCACCCTGTCCGGCCCTCCACTTGTAATTGATCGAGCTGCGTCAGCCATGCCGGCTCGTCGTCCAGTTGCCGCAGGTCCAGCCACAGGGCGTCATCGTCAATGCGCCCGAGAACCGCAATCGGTAAACCGCGCAAAGCCTCCTCAAGATTCAGCAAAGATCGCCCGCGCAAACGCTTGGAGGTGAGTGGTCGCACACACAGCGCCGCACTGGCCAGCCGTGCCACTGGTTGGCTGCCGCTGCCGATCATGCCCAGTGCCGGCATGGCACTGACGCTCCAGCCCTCACCCAGCACCTGGGCCAGCGCTGGCCGCAATCGCTCGGCCTGGACGAGGATATCGGCCTGTGGCCGGGTCAACAGGCGCAGGCTCGGCAAGCGCTCGGCGAGTCGGTCCGGGTTGCGGTACAAAGCCAACACCGCTTCCAGCGCAGCGAGGGTCATTTTGTCGACCCGCAGCGCACGCTTGAGCGGGTTTTTCTTGATCCTGGCGATCAATTCCTTGCGGCCGACGATAAGCCCGGCTTGCGGCCCGCCAAGCAGTTTGTCGCCACTGAAGGTAACGATGTCCGCGCCATCGAGCAGCGCCTGGCGTACCGTCGGTTCGGCGGGCAAGCCCCAGCGGGTCAGGTCCAGCAGGCTGCCGCTGCCGAGGTCTTCAAGCAACGGCAGTCCATGTTGGTGGGCAATTTGCGCCAGTTCAGCCGTCGCCACACGCGTGGTGAAGCCTTGAATGCTGTAGTTGCTCGCATGCACGCGCATGATCAAACCGCTGCGCGGGCCAATGGCGGCCTCGTAGTCACGGGCATGGGTGCGGTTGGTGGTGCCGACTTCAACCAGCTTCACCCCGGCGCGGGCCATGATGTCGGGAATGCGGAAAGCGCCGCCGATTTCAATCAGTTCGCCACGGGAAATAATTCCCTCCTTGCGCGCGCCCAGGCTGTGGAGGGTCAGCAAGACCGCTGCGGCATTGTTGTTGACCACGGTCACCGCTTCAGCGCCGGTGAGTTCGAGGATCAAGCCTTCGATCAGGTCGTCGCGGTCACCGCGCTTGCCGCTGCGCAGGTCGAATTCCAGGTTGAGCGGATAGCGCGCGGCCATTTGCACTGCTTCAATCGCCTCTTCGGGCAACAACGCCCGCCCGAGGTTGGTGTGCAGCACCGTGCMGGTGAGGTTGAACACCCGGCGCACATGGCTGCGATGCTGGGTTGCCAATCGTTCGCCGACCCTGCCCGCCAACACTTCGGCGCTGACTTCTGCAGGTTCGAGCAAACCCTGCTGCACCCCTTCGCGTAACTCATCCAGCAAAAGCCGCAAGGTATTCAGCAAGGCGTCGCGTCCATAACGCTCGGCCAACGGCAGGCACGCCGGGTGCCGCAACAAACTGTCGATGGAAGGTAGACGCAGGGGTTGGCTGGCACCGCGTGCAGACATCTGACGCTCCTGAAAACGAATGACCCTCGCGCCAGAGTGTAGACGCTGCGCTTATTCGTCTCCCGGAGCCAGCAGCAGATTCGGCGCCAAACGCTGATAACCGTCCTGGGTCAGGCGCATGTCGAGCATCAGGCTGGACAGGTCTGCCGACAGCGCTTCGGCATCCGCATCGTTCTCCAGATAGAGCAACTTCAGATAGCTGTTGCAACCGGGGCAGACTTCGGCGCGCAACGGTGCCTGGT
>NZ_JBFUIC010000101.1:0-16595 GCF_056402075.1 Pseudomonas sp. P4_C3 | reverse complement strand
CGCACGCGCCTTCAGATTGTCCGGTTCCAGGTGGGTTGCCATGAACAACTCATAGGCCTTGATCGCTAACGCATCTGCCTCACGCTCGTTAGATCCGTCCAAGTCGTAAGCTCCGTTTTGACGGGCGGGTTATCACACTCAATTCAGGTGATACGCCTCATAGGGTTGCTGGTCAACCATACGGGTCGAATTGGAGAGCGCCCCCGTTGCCAGTCAAAGAGCCTAGCCCACAACACATCGGTCGCCAGTTGGCGAAGTATCGCCGCGCACGTGGTTTGACCCAAGAGCAAGTCGGCGAGTGTCTGGAAATCGGCGCCGAAGCCGTATCGCGCTTTGAACGCGGCGTGGTCGAACTAACCGTCAACAAGCTGCTGCAATTGGCCGATATGTACGGCTGTCCCGCCGATGAGCTGCTGCTAGCCATCAGTCCTCGCCCCCAGGACCAAGGCCAGAAAATTGCATCGCTGATCAAGGAGCTTGGCGAAGCAGATAAAAAATTTGCCCTGGAGTTTCTGCAAACGCTGGCCGCTCACCTCGCGCAAAGAAAGTAACCATTCACCTCCGTTAAACCGCCGATATGAACTCGGCGCATTCAGGTTTTCGCTGGTTCTCTCACGCCACACCGCCACCCTATCGGTACCTCACCGAGAGGGCCGACGTATGCGGCTGTTTATTTGCGAAAAACCATCTCAAGCCCGCGACATCGCCCGCGTGCTGCAGGCCACCCGGCGTGGCGACGGCTGTTTGCAAGGCCAGGGGGCCACCGTCACCTGGTGCGTGGGTCATCTGCTGGAAACAGCACCGCCTCAGGCTTATGGTAATTACAAACGTTGGTCGCTGGAGGACCTGCCGATCATTCCTGCCCACTGGCAGTTGGTGATCAAACCCAAGGTCGCCAGCCAGCTGAAGGTCATCCAGCAACTGCTGCGCTCCTGCTCCGAGGTGGTCATCGCCACGGACGCCGACCGTGAAGGCGAGATGATCGCCAGGGAAATCCTTGAGCGCTGTCAGTACCAGGGACCGATTCTGCGCCTGTGGCTCTCCGCCCTCGACGATGCCTCGATTCGCCGTGCACTGGGCACGCTACGCCCAGGTGAACAGACCTTGCCGCTGTACCACTGCGCCTTGRCACGCTCACGCGCGGACTGGCTGGTGGGTATCAACCTGAGCCGGCTCTTCACCCTGCTCGGGCGCCGCGCCGGCTTCGACGGCCTGCTGCCGGTGGGGCGTGTACAAACGCCGACGCTGCGCTTGGTGGTCCAGCGAGATCGGGCGATAGCGGGCTTTGAGCCTCAGCCGTTCTGGACCGTCGATGCGCAGCTGGAGGCCGACGGGACGGTCTTTCAGGCGCGCTGGCAGCCACCGACCGCAGCCTGTGACGAAGCCGGTCACTGCATTGACGAAGCGGTCGCACAGAGCGCGGCGCGGCGCTTGAGCCAGCTGGGGACTGCCCAGATTCGCCGCATCGAGGTCGAGCACGTGCGCGAAGGCCCTCCGCTGTCGTTCGATCTGGGCACGCTGCAGGAGATCTGCTCGGCTAAGCTTGGCCTCGGTGCCCAGGAAACCTTGGCGGTGGCCCAAGCCCTGTATGAAACCCACAAGGCAACGACCTACCCACGCACCGACTGCGGCTACCTGCCGGAAAGCATGCTGGATGAGGTGCCGCGCGTACTCCACGCCCTGGCGGCGGCCGCCCCGTCACTCGGACAATGGCTGAAGGAGGCTGACCCCAGCCGACGCTCCCGGGCCTGGAACAGCAGCAAGATCACCGCCCACCACGGCATCATCCCCACTGCTGTGACGCTAGACCTGACCCAGCTCTCTGAGCGCGAGCGAGCGGTTTACACGCTGATTCGCGCCCGTTACCTCGCACAATTTCTGCCCGACCATGAGCACCTGAAAACCCAGGTGGTGTTGCACAGTTGCGAAGATCAGTTGCTGGCGCGCGGCAAGCAAATCCTGGCACGCGGCTGGAAGGCGGTGATCGACGAGGCCGACGGCAACGAACCTGTAGAGCAAACCCAACGCTTGCCCACACTGCGCGAATCGGCAGCGGTGGCATTGACCGACACCACGATCAACGCGCAGCGCACACAGCCCCCCAAGCCCTACACGGAAGGCACACTGGTCAAGGCCATGAAAACCATCGCCAACCAGGTGGAGGACTCACGACTCAAACAGAAACTCAAGGACAGCTGCGGCCTCGGGACCGAGGCCACCCGAGCGGCGATCATCCAGGGCCTGATCGATCACGGGTACCTGACCAAGAAAAAACGCAGCCTGGTCGCCTCGGCGGCGGCACACACCTTGATCGAGGCCGTGCCAGCGGAGGTCGCCGATCCGGCGCTGACCGCACTCTGGGAGCAGGCGCTTGATCGTATTGAGACGGGACAGCTGAGCGTCGAAACCTTTCTCGCCAGGCAGGCGGAATGGCTGACCCGGCTGGTGCGTGGCCACGCCTCGCTCACCTTGCAGCCACCGGCTACCAAAGGCCCGCGCTGCCCCGTGTGCCGCAGCGCCATGCGCCAGCGCAAAGGCCGCACCGGCAGCTTCTGGTCGTGCACCCGCTATCCGGAGTGCAAGGGCACCAAGCCGGTCGCCAAACCCAAGCGCACCAAGCAGCCAGGCGCCTTCTGAGCGGGCATGTGTGACTTGACGGCGTACGGCAGCACTGGTGTAGTGATCAGGTCCGTCGCYGCTTGGCGACCCCAGACCGATTCGCTCCGGGCAGCTCGGTCAGACTCGAAGAGTTCGGAGCCGCATTTCACTTTTTCTTCGGATTTCTCCCCAGCGTTTCAGGTCCCCAAGGTGGATGACCCGTGCGGCTTGTGTCAGGTCTCAGGGGTCATCCGCTTCGGCGACGATGCTCAGCACCGGTGCCCGCCGGCGAAACACTGGGCACCTTTTGTGCGCGGATGCGCGCCAGTTGATTTCGGCCCAGGCCACGACAAGGGTCGGTTGATCCAGTTGGATCGACAGCGGAGGTTTTGCGATGGACTCCGGTGTCACGTTACCGGGTCAAGGGTGGTCTAGCTCTTCCTAGCCTGATGACCGTCGGGCTATTTTTTCGTCACCCAGAATCCACTGAGTGCCACCCACTTCCGCCCGCCCGAGCCTCCCCTAATCCACTGTTGACGAGCCGTTGGCGTGGTCTTATAGATGAACTGCACACCGTTGTCGCTGACAGCGTTCAGGTAGCCGGAACCCTCAAGGCTACGCCCGCTTCGGGTGGTTCTCCCTCAGTGCGATCAGCGCTCGGCAGCTCGCACGGTCACCTGTCGGTGATGAGCGCCCTTCTACCGACCACGCTTTCTTTGCACCTCCCCCCTGCGGAACTCACCAGCCGCCAGGGCCGGTGGATATCCGCGTTTCTGCTGAACAGGAGTTCCACCATGACGACTGCAAGCAATAATGCTCCCACCACTTACTTCAACCTGCACACCCAAGGCATTGGTTATTTGAACCGCGTTCGCGAAGTCCCTGTACGTCGCGGGCAACCGTTCATGGCCTGTGACATTGCTGCCTTGCACGGGGCCTCGGACGACGTCGAGTACACCCGCTTCGACTGCAAGGTCGCCAGCGGTGAAGCCGAACGGCTGATCCGTGAACACCTGGAAGACGTCCGTGCTGAACGTAAGGTCCTGATCGCGTTTCGCATTGGCGACCTTTGGGTTGACCCCTTTCTTTACGAAAAAGGCGAGCGTAAGGGCCAACCCGGTGCCAGCCTCAAAGGCCGGCTGATCTTCATCGAGTGGATCAAGGTCGATGGCCAGTTCAGCTACCGAGCACCTGCTCGCACCGACTCCCCCGCCGCTATCGACGCTGCAGCGGAATCGGACCAAGCCGACACCGTCGCCGAACAGCACCAACCCGCCTCTGCCCCCGCGCGCAATTCCACCGCAGCACGTCAGTCTGCCTGAGGCACATTGACCGCCACCAACAGGCGCTCCCACGAGCGCCTGTTATCCACTCACGTCGGAGGCCGTCATGGAAAGTTTCTGGCTCTGCGAGGAATGCCTGCAAGCGGTCGCGCATGACGATTTCAGCGCGCTTTCGCTGTACTACAGCGAGGCTGAAATCGAGCAACGCATCGCGCACCTGCGCACCGAACTGCAGGCCCTGATGCCACTGAGCGCCGATTTCGATCCGCAGACCGGCGCCGGCATCGAGTCCTTTTCCACCCGAGCGTGCGAGGGATGCCAAAGCCCGCTACACGGTGCGCGTCATCGCTTCACGCGTCTGTGAATCCTGCACTTCACCAGCCTGGGGCACTCCCCCAGGGGGCGCTCCATCTCCCACGAGGAATTGCCCATGAACACTGCCCTGAACCTGGTCGACGCGCTCGACCCGGCATTGGCCCAACGCGCCCATGAGGATGCACTGATCACCGAAGCCCTGCAGTTGCTGGATCAACGTTACTTCCAGCGCGGCGAACTGCTGTTGACCCCCTCCGACGCTGCAGCCTACCTGAAACTGCGACTCGCCCCTTACCAACACGAGGTGTTCGCGCTGCTTTGCCTGGACTCACGCCATCGCGTGCTGAGCTTTGACGAACTGTTCACCGGCAGCATCGACGGCGCCTCCGTCTATCCACGCGAGGTCGTGATCAAGGCGCTGGAGCACAACGCCGCCGCCGTGATCTTCAGTCATAACCACCCTTCCGGTTGCCCGGAACCGAGCTCCGCCGACCGAGTGCTCACAGGACGCCTGACCGAGGCCCTGGCCCTGGTTGAGGTGCGCGTCCTGGACCACATCATCGTCGGCGAAGGCACCCCGCTTTCGCTCGCCGAAAATGGCTGGATCTGACAGCCCATCCCTGCCCAGGAGGTCACCGCCAATTCGGGGTGGCCTCTGCGCCTCTGGAGAACCATCATGCCCCCATCCTTTCGCAATCCCTTCCTTCGCGGCTTCCACGATCTTAGCTACGAACGCGTTGTCCAGATCAGCTATGCCGACGATTGCCCACCCTTCCACCGCCCTCTGCACCCGGCGCAAAACCAGCTACCCAACGAGGCCATCAATTTCCAGCCCTGCGTGTTCGATGACGACTGCGCGGTCATCACCGACGGCCAAAGCGTTCTCAGATTTGTCCGTATGCGCTGCCCGGCCCACGGCCTGGTGAATAACGTGATCTACCAGATCATCGGCCATCACCTTGGACGTCCAATGCATCTCGGCGACCTCCCCAGCGAGGAGGCTGCACGCACCCCGATCGAGCTGTTGTCCTTTTCCACCGGGCACTACAGCCGCAGCGGGGAGATAAGCTCTGCCCACCTGCCAACCACGGAAATCGAGTACCTGCAAGAGCGCGCTAGGCACCCTTCACCGACAGGCTTCTTCGAGTGCTTTGAACTTAGCAGCAGCCATGCCGTGGGGTGCAAGCTGTACTCGACACCCTGGCGCATGAAAGACGAGGGGCGCAGCAGCTGCAGCGCCGACGAAGTCAGTGCACGCATGCGCGACGACCATGTCCCGCCTGTGTTATTGCAGCTATTGCTGCTCGCAGGTTACGACGACACCCGTTTGCTGATCTTTGCCCCCGACGCAGCGCCGCTCCCGGAACTGTCCCTGTTCACTGAAGACTGACCCAAGGCGCCCTCCAGGGCGCCTTTTTTATGAGTACTTCACGGTAATCCGGACGGCCAGATTCGGTTTTTCGGTAGGAGCGCGGCTCGCACTTTCGCCAAGGTATCGGCAACTCCTGTCGAGATCCGGACATGCGTACCCCCATACTCTCCATCCTCGGACTGATGATCGCGCTGGCCGGCTGCAACACGTCGCCACCGGCGACCGCACCGGTAGCGGCAGCAGCCGTGCCGACCTCTCCGCCCAAGCCGGATCCGCTTTCACCGACCTGGGTCCGCCAGGATCGATACACCCTGGCCAGTACACGGCCGACCCTGGACCAGCGCCAGCCGCTGTATCAGTTGATCAACGTGCAGATTGCCCCTGCTCTGCACGCGAATGTCGGTGAGGCATTGCGTCACGTGCTGCAACGCTCGGGCTACTCACTCTGCCCCAACAGCGCTGGGGTGGATCGGTTGTTCAGCCGTCCCCTGCCCTCCGTGCACCACCAGCTCGGGCCGATGTCGCTGCTGGATGCCTTGACCATCATCGGCGGCCCGGCCTGGCAGCTCGACATCGATTCGGTCGACCGGACCGTGTGCTACGCCCTCCGCTCGCCACAGCCCCAATCGCCCTTCTCGACACTGGATATCGCGCCATGAAGGTCCAACACTTTCAGGCCCTGGTGATCGGCGCCTTGTGCCTGGGCGCCGTGTTGCTGACTGCCGAAACGTACAACCAACACCAGCAACTGGCCGAGCTCCAGGTTGCAGCCCGCGCTGCCCCCGCCGACCCGGCGCCGGCCTTGCGGCGCGACATCGATGCACTCGGCAATACCCTTACAACACTGCAACCGCAGCTGGCGGCACTGGGCAACGCACAAGGTCAGTATGCCTCAGCGCAGACGACGCTCAGCCAGCAGTTGGATGCGATGGCGGCATCGCTCAAGGGCATTCAAGCGGCACCGAGTGGGCCGAGCAGCGCCGACTTCAGCGCACTGGAACAGCGGCTGGGCAAAACAGAAAATGCGCTTGAGACCCTGTCGGCACGAGCCTCCGTGCCTGCGATCGACAACGCGCGGCCGGCGTCCTCCACAGGCCAGCAGRCCAAGCCCGTAGCCCCGGTGCCCCCGTTGACCCTGCTGGGCATCGAGACCCGAGGAGACTCCATATTCCTTGCAGCCCAGCCCGTCGGTGCCCATTCGCTGGCGACCGTGCGCCTGCTGCAACCCGGCGACAGCCTGAACGGCTGGCAGTTGCGCGCGATCCGCGCGGACGAGGCCGTGTTCCATGTCCCCGGCCATGACGATCGCACACTGCCCCTGCCGTGAAGAGGTGCTTATGCTTCGGCTCTCCGCCCTCTCGCTGATCCTGCTCCCCGCCTGCTTGCTGGCAGGGCCGGGATGGAGCGCACCGAACATGCTCGGCGCAGAACAGCAGTACAGCGAGCAGACACCGCTGGATCGACAGTCTCCGGTCACGACGCAGGGCATAGTTTGGGGGCTGACGGATGACGAGTGGGCCAAGTTCGAACGTCTACAGACTGGGCCCCGCCGTTACTGGTCGCCGCAACTCGACCCTCTCACCACTCTGGGTGTAGAGGCCGAATCTGAGCAGGAGCGGCAGCGCTACGCCGAACTGCAGGTTCGCCTCGAAGCCAAACGCGCAGAACGCGAGCTGGCTTACCAGAAAGCCTACACCGCCGCCTGGGCAAGATTGTTTCCGGGGATGCTGCCGGTGCAGGGTCTCACCGATGAGCCAGCGACGTCGAGCACCGCCCGCTACGCGTTGTTCGTCGAAGCCCCCTGTCCGGCCTGCGTGACCAGTACCCAGCAGTGGCTCCTTGCCGGAGCCCGCCTGGACGTGTACCTGGTGGGCAGCCAGGGTGACGATGCGCGTCTCCGGCAATGGGCCCACAGCGCTGGCATTACCCCAGCGCAGGTAAACAGCGGCCAGATCACCCTCAACCACGACCGCGGCCGATGGTTTGCCTTGGGCGCCACCCGCCCCTTGCCCGCGCGCTTTCAGCAGGTGGACGGGAAATGGCAGCGCATCGACTGATCCTCGCGCTGGCCTTGACCAGCATAACCGTCGCCCAGGCGGACGCCCTGCCTCCGCCCGCCTACCAGTTGGCCGCCGCACGGGCCGGCATCCCCGCCTCGGTGCTGTTCGCCATCGCCCTGCAGGAGAGCGGCACCCCGCTCCGCGGTCGCCTCATGCCCTGGCCCTGGACCTTGAATGTCGCCGGCACATCGCTGCGCTTTGCCAGTCGCGATGAGGCCTGTGCCGCGCTCTGGCTGGAACTCACCCGCCATGATCCCAAACGCATCGATGTCGGACTGGGGCAGACCAATCTCGGTTACCACCCTGACCGCTACCCCAGCGCCTGCGATGCCCTCGATCCGCGGGCGAACTTGGCCGTCACCGCCGAGCTGCTGCGCGAACACTACGCCGAAACGGGGGACTGGGTCGTGGCGGCCGGGCGTTACCACCGGCCGGCCGGTGGCGCGCCCGCCGCGCGCTATCGCACACAATTCAGTCGGCACTGGCAGCGCATCCAAGCGATTGCGTCCGTTCGTGGAGGGTTACAGCCATGAGTCTCTCGCGCCTGGCGACACTGACCATCTGTCAGTGGCTGTCCCTCGCTGCGTTCGATGTCCCCGCCAATCCTCTGCCCGATACCGCCTTCGAGTCGCCGGCACCCGACAAGGCCCCAGATCCACGCGCGCTGAACTGGGTGCTGCCGGTGCACAGCGCGCACCTCACGCCAGGCGCCGTGCCGGATAGAGCGTTGAAGCTGCCAGGCATCACGCCGCTGTTCCTGGTAGGGCAGGACGACGATTCCTTGGAGTGGTTATCGCGGCATGCGCAAACCCTCCAGGGCCTGAACGCCAGCGGTCTGGCGGTGGAGGTCGCCGACGCCCAGGCCTTGCGCCGCATCCAGGCGGCGGCCCCTGGGTTGAACATCTGGCCAGTGAGTGGCGATGACATTGCCCAACGGCTGGATCTCGAACATTACCCGGTGCTCATCATGCCCACCGGCCTGGAACAGTGAGGGATCATCATGGGCGACCATGCAATGGAGTCACTGCTGCGCCCCGCGGTGGAACTGTATACCGTGGGCATCTGCGCCGGTGCCGGCGCCCTGTGCCTGCATTCGCCCTGGGCGGTAGCACTGTCGCCCGAGGTGGGTACGTGCATGGCCTTGGCTTACACTGCATTCGGCATCAAGCGGCTCAACGAGGCCCGGATCGTGCTGCGCTATCGGCGTAACATTCGTCGCCTGCCGCGCTATTCGTTGACCAGTCGACAGATTCCGGTAAGCCGCCAGCGCCTGTTCATGGGTCGTGGCTTTCGTTGGACCCGCCTGCACACCCAGCGCTTGCTCGAAGCCCAAGACCCGGCGCTCGCCCGCTATGTCAACCAATCGGTTGCCTATCAGTGGGCCCGACGCCTGGAGTGTCTGCTGGAGAAAGCGCCACCCGGGCTCGCGCTGCTACCTCGACTGACCGCTTGGGACAACCCGTTCAATCCGCTACGTCCGCTGCCGCCAGTCGGGGGCTCGCCGCTGCTACATGGCGTCGAACCGAGTGAGCAGGAAGCCACCTTACCGCTGGGCGAACGCGTGGGCCACACCTTGGTGTTGGGCACCACCCGAGTTGGCAAGACGCGCTTGGCGGAGGTCTACATTACCCAGGATATCCACCGGCCAACGCAGGAGGTAGTGATCGTCTTCGACCCCAAGGGTGACGCCGACCTGCTCAAGCGCATGTACGTGGAGGCACGGCGCGCGGGTCGCGAGCACGAGTTCTACGTCTTTCACCTGGGTTGGCCGGAGGTCTCCGCCCGCTACAACGCCATCGGCCGTTTCGGCCGCATCTCGGAAGTCGCCACTCGGATCGCCGGCCAGTTGAGCGGCGAAGGCAACTCTGCCGCCTTTCGTGAGTTCGCCTGGCGTTTTGTCAACATCATCGCCCGGGCTCTGATCGAGCTCGGTCGGCGCCCAGACTACCTGCAGATCCAGCGCCACGTGGTGAATATCGACGCGCTGTTCATCGAATACGCCCAGCACTTCTTCGCCCGCCATGATCCGCAGGCCTGGGAAGCAATCGTGCAGATCGAAGGCCGCCTCAACGAGAAGAACGTGCCACGCCACATGATTGGCCGGGAAAAGCGCGTGGTCGCCATCGAGCAGTACCTGACCGCCAAGCGCATCTTTGATCCGGTGATGGACGGCCTGCGTTCGGCCGTGCGTTATGACCGCACCTACTTCGACAAAATCGTGGCCTCGCTGCTGCCACTGCTGGAAAAGCTCACCAGCGGCAARACGGCCCARTTGCTGGCCCCCAACTACACCGACTTGGACGATCCGCGGCCGATYTTCGACTGGCTGCAGGTTATCCGCAAGCGCGGCATCGTCTACGTGGGACTGGATGCACTGTCCGATGCCGARGTSGCCGCTGCCGTCGGTAACTCAATGTTTGCTGACCTGGTCTCCGTCGCCGGCCATATCTACAAACATGGCATCGACCACGGCCTGCCAGGCTCTTCCAGCGAAGCGGCTAAGGTGCCGATCAACCTGCACGCCGACGAGTTCAACGAGCTGATGGGCGATGAGTTTATCCCGCTGATCAACAAGGGCGGCGGTGCCGGTATCCAGGTCACCGCCTATACCCAGACCTTGAGCGATATCGAGGCACGCATCGGCAGTCGGGCCAAGGCCGGTCAGGTCATCGGCAACTTCAACACCCTGCAGATGCTGCGCGTGCGAGAAACCGCGACGGCGGAACTGCTGACCAATCAATTGCCGAAGGTCAATGTGCAGACGCGCACCTTGGTTTCTGGAGCCACGGACACCGCAGACCCCGATGCCCGTACGGACTTTACTTCGTCCTCTCAGGACCGTGTTACAACGTCGGCCTTGCCATTGATCGAAGCCGCACACATCATCGCCCTGCCCAAGGGCCAGATGTTCTCGTTTCAGGAAGGCGGGCAATTGTGGAAGGTGCGCATGCCGCTACCGAAGCCGGCCAGCGACGATGCGATGCCGGTGGATCTGCAGACCTTGGCCGCGCGCATGCGCGAGTCCTACAACGCCAATGTGGGGAGTTGGTGGACCAGCGCCGGCGGCGCACCAACGGTCGACTTCGATCCCGAGAGACCACCGCCTGGGCGTGGACGCGCACCATAAGTCTTCCGACAGCAACCCCACAATGCTGGAGTTCACATGTCCGCCACCGCAACCAGCCCACCACCTGTTCAACGACGTCCGGGGTTCATGTTCGGCACGGTCGAGCTGTGCCTAAAGTTGTTCGGCCTGCTATTAGCCTCCCTGCTGTTCTCCATCGTCCTAGAGTTCGTGGGCATGCTGTGGTTCTGGCCGGAACAGGGCTGGCACCATAGCCATGCCATGTGGCTGAGTGAACTGGGCTGGCTCAGTGGTCATTTCAAGAGTTCGCTRCTGGTGCAAGAACCGGCGCAAGCGACCGCCAAAGTACTTCAACACCTCAACGATTGGGTCGTGGTCCGCTCCGGATGGGCACACTCCGACGCCCAACTGAAACTACTCAGCCGAGAGGCATCACTGCAGGGGCAATTTGCCCACGCCTACGTTGTGGTACAGGACTATCTGTTGGCGGCGCTGTTCACGGTCTTTACTTTCGTGGTGCGCCTGGCTGTCCTCACTCTGGCCACGCCCCTATTCCTGCTCGCGGTGATCACCGGTGCCGTGGACGGGTTGATGCGACGCGACCTTCGCAAGTTTGGGGCAGGCCGGGAGAGCAGCTTTGTCTACCACCGCGCGAAGCGGACGTTGCTGCCGTTGATAGCAAGTCCCTGGTTGATCTACCTCACCCTCCCCTGGTCGTTCAATCCCACTTGGGTGCTGCTGCCATGTGCGGCATTACTGGGCTTCATGGTGGCCCTAACAGCCGCAACCTTCAAAAAGTACCTTTAACTGATCCTCATCAACGTATAACCATTTCGCAAAAACTTTCTACAAAAGAAACTGATATCGTAGGAGTGCGCCATCATCCTTGCTCGAAAATTGGCGCACGATAACGAGCTTTCCCCCTCTCACCTCATCAGAAAATTTACCTCATGAGCCAGAAGCGTGAAGTTTATATCTCGGTCGATATCGAGACATCTGGTCCGATCCCAGGCGTATACAGCATGCTTACGATCGGAGCTTGTAACGTTGACGACCCCCGACAGACATTTTCGTGCGAGCTGAAACCAATATCTACGAATGTCGACCCAGAGGCGCTGGCAGTGACCGGGCTTTCGCTGAAAACACTCGATCGTGAGGGGTTAAATCCAGAAGAGGCGATGAGACAGTTTCAGGATTGGGTTGCAAGCGCAGTAGGCACGGACGGTGTTGCCGTTTTCGTCGGATTGAATGCCCCATTCGACTGGTCTTTTATCAACTATTACTTCCATTATTTTCTGAAGTCGAACCCTTTCGGCTTTACCGCTCTGGATATCAAAGCACTTTATATGGGTGCGACAGGATCGAGCTGGAGCGGCACACGCTCCAGCCAGATGGCCGCTCGACTTCACCCAAAGTCAGAGGGAAACCATCAGGCATTACACGATGCTCAATACCAGGCAGAACTCTTTCGCTTGATAAGGGCAATCAAGCCCCTTCAGCATAGGTGAAGATCCCGCCTGAAATCCTCCCGATTAGCTGCGCAGTGCTGTTGCGACACATTGCGACGGTCGCTTCTTGAAATCATCCACCTGCGCCCGATTTGTGGATTCGCTTAGCTGCATCCATTCGCGAGGCGATTGACCATTGGCTACCCAGACGGCCATTTCTGGAACGCTGCCGTGGTTGCCGATGATCACCATGAAATAGCGACTCCTGTCACCTTGAAAGGAGTCGAGGTATTCCCAGGTAGTGTTCTGGTCACGCCACGATGGCGATGGCAGTCTCTCTGGATGTGTATGCCACAAACCTACCGCATGCCTGTGTTGTTCGAACTCACTCTGCCTATTCAGATCAGATGCCTTCACGTCCGGGTTCCAGGCGTGCCGGCGTCGCTGGTCAGTTGGATTCGGGCCCAAGGCGTTGTTGATGATGAGTCCATTTGAGTCCGGCTCAGAACTGAAAATTTCCCCTCCTGCTTCCTTTTGCCAAAGCCGGCGCTGAGCATGCGCATACATATGTGCCAAGGCATGATCAGCAAACAGCACGTATTGACTGTTGTCGGGGTAGAAAAAGACCCTGCTCATGGAAATGGCCTCGTCAGGATCAAGCCGTCAAATTCAGATGCGACACTCGCCCACTCATTATGTTTCAGTCCTGGCCAATGCTTATCCAAATAGCATTGCCCGCGGACCCAACTCCGCACCTTAGGGAGGGCTGGTTCCATTACGGCATCGATTATTTCTAATGCGCACTCGGCTACCAATGCGACAGCGTGTGCTGCCGCTGCAGCGGTGTAGCACTGGAACCGACTGCTACATCCGGGTTCTTTTTGGATAACCTCGTCGGGCCAAACCACCGACTGCAAGCGGTACAAAGGGTCTGTCGCTCCTTGCAGCCATAAATGCCCCGAAGGCAAGGAGCAAACATGAGCTGCTGCGACATAGGGCTCCATCCAGCCAACCAACAAAGGGCAGGGATGCTTTTGCCGAGCGTTCTCGATTTGGGCTCTTACATCTGGTTCACCAGTGAGATCGAGCACCACGTCAACGTCAGCTAAAGAGTTTTCTTTTAGCCATGCGGCAGCACTCTTGGTGTAGGGGTCTACCTCGGTCGAGGGGAATGCTGTATTGACTCGCTTGGCAACTGCACAAGCCTTACTCTCACCAATGGACTCCGCCCCAAGTAGATGTCGACCGACATTTGCTGGAGACATAGTGTCAGCATCAACCACAGATATTCTTCCGATTCCAGCCTTGGCAAGATGGTCGACTACCGGGCTCCCTAAAGCCCCCGCTCCTAGCACCAGCACATGCTTTGCCTGGCGCAGGCCAACTTCCGGATGCTGATCTCGTCCGACGGTCCAGCTTGGGTCCAAGCGAGAGGTCATCAGTGGCAGCAATTTGGATCGCGAAGGAAACGACTTCTTTCGTTTGCCCCTTCCCTTCCCTATGTCCAGAACCGTTGACGGGCCACCTGGAAGCAGGTACGCGAAGGCAATTTCAGCAGTCCTCAACAGGACTACACGGTATACCTCCCGATCACGGCGACTACGCTGCGACTGAAATTTAGAATACTGCTCGGGAAGAAGTCGACCTTTGAGTATGCGATCCAGATCAACTGCAGATTTAGGCCAGGTGTTAGGGGTAAACACAAAAGAAATCGGGATGTCCGCAACCAGCACCGCCGTGCGTTGTTCAGTTCGCACGGACTGAACCACGCGATTGGTGATGCGTAGTGTTTCATCTGCGGCAAGGATGATCCTGTTCGGTTTAAGGAGAAGTCCGCCCCTGATGGTCGCTTTCTCTGGAGGGGGATCAACTGTCCAAACAGCTCTTACCGGATCATTTTCCGAGCGAGCCCGAGCCACCTCAATAGCCCAATAATTGAGCGTTTCAGCTTCAAAAGCGAAATCCAGTTCGCCGTTCAACCAAGGTTTAAGAAACTGCTCTAAGAACGCGCCTAGAAGGAAAAGAACCCTTTCCTCAGAGGTGTAACCTGAGCCAGGCCCTGGGTCACCCTCCACGCAAAGAACCCCAGCACCGTCAAGATGTGGAAGGCGCAGCACCGCATCGGGGGACAGTTGAATGAATGCCTTGGCGCACTCAGGAAATCCGTCGGGCAGACGTAACTCTGCCCATTTAAATTCTCTTCCTTGCTCGAATGTAGGTAACTGCACCCGGTAGGTAGTGATACCGCCTTCCCGGCGTGAGGCAGAAGCCAGCAAATCCGGGAATTGGTCGCGTATGAGGGCCAGGTTCAAAGTCAACTGATTTTCCCCACCGCTCAAGCAAGTCCGGTAGTAACCGGAGTGGCTTTAGGTTTAGGGGTCTCTATCGTCGGCAAACCGCTGCCTCCACCCGTTGGAGCCGGTATGCCGAACACATCCCGTACACGCTTGGAAATAGCTTGTGGCTCGGTAAGCGCCAAAATGGTTTTGAGGTCAGCTGACAGCGCATCGCACCAGGTCATGAACGATCTGAAACGCTCTCCTCCATCATCATTCCACTTCTCGGCGAAATTCTCTCCCTCAACAGTGGGGTTATCCACTCGGTATTTGCCGTCAAGTTTCAGGACAAGATGCGGTAAGTACTCCGCGAGCTCGTCCAGCACTTCTACAGGATGCTGAAACACACGTCCCAAATCCGCCAACCCTTCATAGCAAGTAGTCAGCAGGGTAACAATGATCACCGAGATAGGCTTGCTCCCCCGCTCAATGAGGCCGCGCCTTACGCACATATCACGATGGCGCTTGAATAGGCGAATGGCTACTCGGAGAGTATCGGTAATTTCCACTGTTTGGTCTGGCACCGGTGCAACGCTATCCAGAACCCGACTTTTCGACAATGACTCCATCGCTGGAACAAGAATCAGAGGGCGCTTCGCGGTGTCATCTACCCACTTGCTCATACCTGCCGGGTTGGAGGTTTTCCAATTCGTAGTAGGGGTATCCACCACTGCCAATGCCGTTTCCTTGTATCGCGCAGCGCGATAACGCGGAGCCATGGATTCGTAGGTCTGCTGGGGAACAGTGCTCAAGGGTACGGATGGAGTGAACTCCAGATAAAACGGCTGCTGAGGGAATGGAATGTTCCAGCAACGCCTTTTAGCTTCGGCGTTCAGATCAACCAAAGCCTCCCCAACAGAGTGGAAAAATTCCATCGGTTCTGAGGCTTCGATACGGGAGATATCCACTTGGCATACCGCATCAATGTCGAATTTTTCGCCACCGTTAGGCGACCTGATTAGGGTTTTGGTGCTGACCGACCCCTGAGGCAAAATTGATATGGCTTCGGGCGGCCACGAAAGGTTTGCAGCCAGCAGCTCAGCCACTTCTTGGTAAGCATCTTTCGCAGCCTCGATTTCTTCTTCACGCACTGTGATGTGAACGTTCACTTCATTGAGAGCTTTTTCCCAGTGTCGGTGTTCGAGTTGCATGCTTCTAGAGTCGGACGCCATACCGTCCAAAAGACCGGCATACGACTCAAAAGCATTCGTCAACCGAACAGGACGCGTCTGTTCAGCATGGATCACCAGATCAGCACTTTTAGTATTACTCATGGTATTGGGCTCGTTATCGAAGAGAAATTTGGTGGGTCTGGCGCCCATCAGTGGCTGAAACGTGATGACCCGTGATTGATAACGCAGGGACAAATTTGTGATTTCGCCCTGCGCGGTCATACACGATGTACTCAGGATGGTGGCCTGCCTGCAGCATCTGGCCAAAACGGAACACCGTGCTGGCAGGACTGATTGCAATAAGGTGCACCTTTTGAACTCTCATCACGTCTTGGGCGTGAACAATGGCCTTGCGTGCAGCTTGYGAAAATTGTTCAAGATCCTCTGGACACCCGATGCAGTCTGCTCCCGTCTTCGAGGTAGTCACGCGAATCCAAGGCATCTGGCCAGAATCCACCGCTGCTTTAAATTCCGCAGACAGCGAATCCTCATCAATACTTGCCGACAGCTCGAGTGTTATGAACACTTCGTCGGCGCGCCCCGAAGGCAGTGAGCTCACGCCGAAAGTACCTGGAGCATGAGCAATCGCTTTCGAGTCCCACGCCCAGGTCCTTCGGACCTTGTCGTACTGGAAGACCTGAATAGCCTGGGCTTCACCCATCACTCGACCGGCCAGCACCAAGGTGGGGATATGGTGTAGAGGGAAGATCGCAAGGTTTTCAGTACTCAAACCGCTACTGGAGTTGAATCCAGTGACGAGCTCCCGAATATGATGTTCGTGCTCTCTTAAATATTGGTGCCAAAACTCTGGTAGATGACGATCATCGCGCTGTGATTTACGACGCACGTAATGAATAACGCCGGGCTCCATGGCTCGTCTGGTCGCCACAATGGCTTCAATCAATTCGGAGTCGTGAAAGTAGGTC
>NZ_JBFUIC010000100.1:0-16742 GCF_056402075.1 Pseudomonas sp. P4_C3 | reverse complement strand
CGGCTACCGCGTTGTACAGGTTCAGCATGCCATCGGCGGACATCGCGGTGCCCGGGCGCATCGAGCCCACGACAATGATCGGCTTCTCGGTTTTTTCCACCAGGTTCAGGAAGTACGCGGTTTCTTCCAGGGTGTCGGTGCCGTGGGTGATCACGATGCCATCGACGTCTTTGCTGTCGGCCAGTTCAGCCACGCGGCGACCCAGTTGCAGCAGGTTTTCGTTGGTAATGCTTTCGGAGGCGATCTGCATGACCTGTTCGCCGCGAACGTTAGCCAGTTGGCTCAGCTCAGGAACGCCAGCGATCAACTGTTCGATGCCGACTTTCGCTGCTTGATAGGTTGCGCTGTTGGCGGAGCTGGCCCCTGCGCCGGCAATGGTGCCGCCGGTGGCCAGGATCACCACGTTGGCCAGTTTCTGTTGGGTTTCGGCTTCTTTGGCCTGAAGGGCGGTGGGCAGAAGCAGGAGGAGGGCCAAGGCGCCCGGAACAAAGGTCTTGAGTGCAGATGTCATTATTTTTCTCTTCTAGTTGTGAGGCGGTGCAGATGCAAGTTCATCTAGATACGCCCCCAGGCGAATCTGAACGCTGGGGTGCGAGGGGAAGAGCAGGATCTGTACCAGCAACACTCTGAATCGAAAAAAACGCTTAACTTAATGATTTGTAACGGTATTGCTGTTTGTGTCCGGAGGCGGTTTTGGGTCTTGGCGTCCGGATTACCGAACATGTTTAACTTTCGCGTTCGGCTCTCCGAAACGGATTGCAGTTCTGTTTAAGATTTCAACGCCTCTAATCGTCGTTAACGACTAAAGAAACGCGTGCGTCGGTCGATGCTCCTTCAAGGGGTCTTTTTCTGCAGGAGTTCACATGTCGTTATCTATTGGCTTCCCAAATGCCGCGGGCATCACCATTGGGGGAAAGTCTGCGACGACCATTCGTGCTTTAGGCGATGCGACAGGGGATGCGGCTGCTCAAGCGCTGGGTGCAAAGGAAGGCGACGGTACCCAGGTTAAAACGGGCCCGGTAGGTCTGGAAGAAAGTGCCGGCGCACAGGCCGAATCGCAAACCAGCGATAACACCAGCATTGCGGTGAAGATCCTGCTCAAGCGTCTGAAGGAGCTGCAACAGCAATTGCGCGAGCAACAGCAGCAACTGGCGCAGGCCCAGGCGGCGTCTTATCCGACTCCGGAAGCCAAGACCACGGCAGTAGCGGCCATTGAGGGGCAGGTTGCCGACACCAACGGCGCCATCCTGCAAGTGAGCGCGAGCCTGATCAAAGAGCTGGCCAAGGGTTCTGGCACGGGATCGGTGGTCAACACCACGGCGTGAACTGGATGCCGTTTTTCGCTGAACATCTCTGAAAGCACTTTTCAGGTCGTTGACAAATACCGGCAGGGTTCGCATAGTTTGCTTCACGCAAACGTTTGCGCGGCTCCAGTGATGGCTTTTCATCGCAGTGGGTCGTGAAGCTTACGCCAGCGCAAGCGTTGCTCACAATAATCATAAGATCGGAGTGAACCCATGAAGCTGCCATTCGCTGGACGTCTTCTCGCTGTCGCCATTTTGGCTGCCGCATCCGCTGCACTGCCTGTCTCTTCGGCCTTTGCTGAAACCACGGAAAAACCGAAAGTCGCGCTGGTCATGAAATCCCTGGCCAACGAGTTCTTCCTGACCATGGAAGACGGCGCCAAGGCCTACCAGAAAGATCACTCCGGCGAATTCGAGCTCATCTCCAACGGCATCAAGGATGAAACCGACACCGCAGGTCAGACGCGCATCGTCGAGCAGATGATCCTGGCCAAGGTCAATGCACTGGTGATTGCGCCGGCAGACTCCAAAGCCATGGTCCCGGTGATCAAGAAAGCCATAGATGCCGGTATCACCGTGATCAACATCGACAACCAGCTGGACCCCGCCGTCGTCAAAAGCAAAAACATCAATGTGCCGTTCGTAGGCCCGGACAACCGCAAGGGTGCGCGGTTGGTGGGCGATTACCTGGCCAAACAGCTGAAGGCCGGTGACGAAGTCGGCATCATCGAAGGTGTGTCCACGACCACCAATGCCCAGCAGCGGACCGCGGGCTTCAAGGATGCGATGGAGGCGGCACAGATCAAGGTCGTGTCCCTGCAATCCGGTGACTGGGAAATCGACAAAGGCAACAAGGTGGCCGCCTCGATTCTCAGTGAATACCCGCAAACCAAGGCCCTGTTGGCCGGCAACGACAGCATGGCGGTCGGTGCGGTGTCTGCCGTGCGCGCCGCGGGCAAGGCCGGCAAGGTGCAAGTGGTCGGCTACGACAACATCAATGCCATCCAGCCAATGCTCAAGGACGGTCGCGTGCTGGCCACCGCGGACCAGTTCGCGGCCAAACAGGCGGTGTTCGGTATCGAGACTGCACTGAAAATTCTCAAGGGTGAAAAGGTCGACGGCGGCGTCAATGGCGTGATTGAAACGCCGGTAGAGCTGGTCACCAAGTAGCCTTCTGGCGACATAACGGCGCTCGTCCAGCCGGACGAGCGCATGGAGAGTTTTTATGTCAGTTTGCGCTCCGAACGCTGTCCTCTCGGTCAGCGGTATCGGCAAGACCTACGCCCAACCGGTCCTGGCCGGCATCGACCTGACACTCATGCGCGGGGAAGTGCTGGCGTTGACCGGTGAAAACGGTGCAGGCAAAAGCACGCTTTCGAAGATTATTGGCGGGCTGGTCACGCCGACCACCGGCCAGATGCAGTTTCAGGGGCAGGACTATCGTCCGGGTAGCCGGGCTCAGGCTGAAGCGCTGGGTATCCGCATGGTTATGCAGGAGCTCAATCTGCTGCCGACCCTGTCGGTGGCGGAAAACCTGTTTCTCGACAATCTGCCCAGCATAGGTGGCTGGATCAGCCGCAAGCAATTGCGCAAGGCTGCGATCGAGGCCATGGCTCAGGTCGGGCTCGACGCCATTGACCCGGACACCCTGGTCGGCGAACTGGGCATCGGCCACCAGCAAATGGTCGAGATCGCCCGCAACCTGATTGGCGATTGTCATGTGCTGATTCTCGACGAGCCGACCGCGATGCTCACTGCACGCGAAGTCGAAATGTTGTTCGAGCAGATCACCCGCCTGCAAGCTCGCGGCGTATCGATCATCTACATCTCTCACCGCCTCGAAGAGCTGGCGCGGGTCGCACAGCGCATTGCCGTGCTGCGCGATGGCAATCTGGTTTGCGTCGAGCCAATGGCCAACTACAACAGCGAGCAACTGGTCACCCTGATGGTCGGGCGCGAGCTCGGCGAACACATCGATATGGGGGTGCGCAAGATCGGCGCCCCTATGTTGACGGTCAAGGGCCTGAGTCGTTCCGACAAGGTTCGCGACGTGTCGTTCGAAGTCCGTGCCGGAGAGATTTTCGGCATTTCCGGTTTGATCGGTGCGGGGCGTACCGAATTGCTGCGTCTGATCTTCGGGGCCGATATCGCCGACAGCGGCACGATTGCCCTGGGGGCGCCGGCGCAGGTCATCAATGTGCGTTCGCCAGTGGATGCGGTCGGGCACGGCATTGCCTTGATCACCGAAGATCGCAAGGGCGAAGGCCTTTTGCTGACCCAATCGATCGGCGCCAACATCGCTTTGGGCAACATGCCCGGCATCTCCAGTGCTGGCTTGGTCGACAACGATGAGGAGAACGCCCTGGCCCAGCGTCAGATCGACGCCATGCGCATTCGCAGTTCCGGTCCGGCACAGTTGGTGTCCGAGTTGTCCGGCGGTAATCAGCAGAAAGTCGTCATCGGCCGTTGGCTGGAGCGCGATTGCTCGGTGCTGCTGTTCGACGAGCCGACCCGCGGCATCGACGTCGGCGCCAAGTTCGATATCTACAACCTGCTCGGCGAATTGACCCGCCAGGGCAAGGCGCTGGTGGTGGTCTCCAGCGATTTGCGCGAGCTGATGCTGATCTGCGACCGGATCGGTGTGCTGTCGGCGGGGAGGCTGATCGATACATTCGATCGCGACAGCTGGACCCAGGATGAGTTGCTCGCCGCTGCTTTCGCCGGCTACCAAAAACGTGATGCGCTGCTCTTTGAAGCCGCGCCTAGGGATCTTCCATGAAAACCGCTTCTTTCGCCGGCAAACGCAATGGCAACTTCTACGGCCTGGGCACCTATCTGGGCCTGGCAGGTGCCTTGTTGGCGATGATCGTGCTGTTCTCGGTGCTGAGCAGTCACTTCCTGTCCTACGATACTTTCAGCACCCTGGCCAACCAGATTCCGGACCTGATGGTGCTGGCGGTCGGCATGACCTTTGTGTTGATCATTGGTGGCATCGACCTGTCGGTAGGTTCGGTGCTGGCATTGGCGGCTTCGACCGTGAGCGTGGCGATTCTTGGCTGGGGCTGGGGCGTTCTGCCGGCGGCGCTGCTGGGCATGGCCGTTGCGGCGTTCGCCGGTACCATCACCGGCTCGATCACGGTGGCGTGGCGGATTCCGTCGTTCATCGTGTCCCTGGGCGTGCTGGAAATGGCTCGCGGGGTGGCGTACCAGATGACCGGTTCGCGTACGGCCTACATCGGCGATGCGTTCGCCTGGTTGTCCAACCCGATCGCCTTCGGCATTTCACCGTCGTTCATCATCGCGTTGCTGATCATTTTCATCGCCCAGGCCGTGTTGACCCGCACGGTGTTCGGTCGTTACCTGATCGGTATCGGCACCAACGAAGAGGCCGTGCGGCTGGCGGGGATCAATCCCAAGCCCTACAAAATCCTGGTCTTCAGCTTGATGGGGTTGCTGGCCGGTATTGCCGCGTTGTTCCAGATTTCTCGCCTGGAAGCCGCGGACCCGAATGCCGGCTCCGGCCTTGAGTTGCAGGTGATTGCAGCCGTCGTGATCGGCGGGACCAGTCTGATGGGCGGGCGCGGTTCGGTGATCAGCACGTTTTTTGGCGTCCTGATCATTTCCGTGCTGGCCGCGGGGCTGGCGCAGATCGGCGCAACCGAGCCGACCAAACGCATCATTACCGGCGCGGTGATCGTGGTGGCGGTGGTGCTGGACACCTATCGCAGTCAACGCGCAAGCCGGCGGACCTGAGTCATGGCGACTATCAAAGATGTGGCAGCCCTTGCCGGCATTTCCTACACCACGGTTTCCCATGTGGTGAACAAGACCCGCCCGGTCAGTGAAGAGGTCCGGATCAAGGTCGAGGCGGCAATCCAGACCCTCGACTACGTCCCCAGCGCCGTGGCCCGTTCGCTCAAGGCCAAGACCACAGCGACCATCGGCCTGTTGGTGCCCAACAGCCTCAACCCGTATTTCGCCGAGCTTGCCCGGGGTATCGAGGATTACTGCGAGCGAAACGGTTACTGCGTCATCCTGTGCAACTCCGACGACAATCCAGACAAGCAGCGCAGCTATCTGCGTGTACTGCTGGAAAAGCGTATCGACGGCCTGATTGTCGCCTCGGCCGGCGGCGACAGTGGCCTGGTGCAAGGTCTTAAAGGCGTCCGCACGCCCATGGTGATCGTCGACCGCGGACTGGACGGTATCGATGCGGACCTGGTGCGCATCGACCATGAATACGGCGCGTATCTGGCGACCCGGCACCTGCTGGAACTGGGGCATCGGGATATCGCCACGATCAGCGGGCCGGAGAACACCAGCGTGGCGCAGATGCGTCTGGCGGGTTATCGCCGGGCCTTGAAGGAGGCGGGCGTCGAAGTCTCTCCCGAGCGCATGCTGGAAAGCGATTTCACCAGCACTGGCGGTTACAGCGCTGCCGCGGTTTTGCTGGAAAACAAGCCGCCTACCGCCATTTTTGCGGCCAACGACATGATTGGCATCGGCGTGCTACGGGCCGCCGCCGAGCGCAATATTCGCGTACCGAGTGAGTTGTCGGTGATCGGCTTCGACGATATCCAGATGAGTCGGTATGTCTATCCGTCGTTGACCACGGTGGGGCAATCGATCCTGCAACTCGGTGAAATGGCCGCCGAAGTGCTTTTACGGCGAATCGCCACGCCGGGCCTGGCGACCGATCAGCGGATCGTGACGCCGAGTATCGTCATACGTGAATCGACGGCGCCGCTGGCCGGCGTGTTTGCCCAGTTCCGTTGAAAACAGAGAGCCGTTGAAAACAGAAAGCCGTTGAAAATAGAACGCCGCTGAACCCACAGCGCCGCCGAAACAGAATCGTGAGTAGCAATGTATGCCAGCAAAAGTAGTGGTAATAGGCAGTTTGAACATGGACCTGGTGACCCGGGCGCCGCGCTTGCCCAAGGGCGGTGAAACGCTGATTGGTCAGTCGTTTACCACCGTCTCCGGCGGCAAGGGCGCCAATCAGGCCGTGGCTGCGGCGCGGCTGGGAGCCCGGGTGTCGATGATCGGGTGCGTGGGCAGTGACGCCTATGGTGAGGCGCTGCGCGGGGCGCTGTTGGCCGAGCAGATCGATTGCCAGGCGGTGAGCACCATTGACGGTTCCAGCGGCGTGGCGTTGATTGTGGTCGACGACAGCAGTCAGAACACCATCGTGATCGTCCCCGGTGCCAACGGTGCATTGACCGCTGAAGCCATTGACCGTTTTGATTCGGTGATACACGCGGCGGATGTGCTCATTTGTCAGCTGGAAGTGCCCGATGCTTCTGTTGGCCATGCGCTCAAGCGCGGTCGCGAGTTGGGCAAGACTGTCATCCTCAATCCGGCACCGGCCAGTCGTCCGTTGCCATCGGACTGGTACGCGTCCATCGATTACCTGATTCCCAACGAAAGCGAAGCGTCGGCCCTGAGCGGTCTGTCAGTGGACTCCCTGGACACCGCACAAGCCGCGGCGACCCGCCTGATAGCCCTGGGCGCCGGCAAGGTGATCATCACCCTCGGTGCGCAAGGTTCGCTGTTTGCCGATGGCCAACGCTTCGAACATTTCCCCGCACCCGTGGTAAAGGCTGTCGATACCACGGCGGCCGGCGATACGTTTGTCGGCGGTTTCGCTGCGGCGCTGGCCGCGGGTCAAGATGAGGTGTCGGCGATCCGCTTCGGGCAGGTGGCTGCGGCGTTGTCGGTCACCCGGGCCGGCGCGCAACCTTCGATTCCCGCCTTGAGCGATGTACAGGCGTTTAAAATTCCATGAAAAAGACACCCCTGCTCAACATTGCGCTGTCGCGACTGATCGCGTCTTTGGGACATGGCGACTTGGTCGTCATCGGAGATTCGGGGCTGCCGGTTCCACCGGGCGTTGAATTGATTGACCTGGCCTTGACCCCCGGCATACCGGATTTTGTCAGCACCTTGAAGGTCGTGCTCAGTGAGATGCAGGTCGAAAGCCATGTGCTGGCACAGGAAATCTTCGATAAAAAGCCGTCGGCCCTGGTCGCGCTGGAAGAACTGAACGGTGAAGGCGCGTTGGGTCGGCGTGAAGTGCTCACCCATGAACAATTCAAGGTCCTGAGCCGACAAGCGAAGGCGATTGTTCGTACAGGCGAATGCCAACCGTACTGCAACATTGTGCTGGTCGCCGGCGTTACGTTTTGACTGGCTGTCCGCGTTTTGATGTCCCAGGCACAAGGAGTGCGCCCCGTATCGCTATGCTCAGAAACTGCACCCACTGCTCCGGAGTCTGCTGCTTTTGTCCCTGATGACCGCAACCAACGCCCAGGCGGCACCAAAGATCGACCTGATCATCGACACCGATCCAGGGGCTGACGATGTCGTTGCCCTGTTGTTCGCCCTGGCATCGCCGGACGAGCTGAATGTCCGCGCATTGACCACCGTAGCCGGCAACGTTCGCCTGGACAAGACCTCGCGCAATGCGCGATTGGCCAGGGAGTGGGCGGGGCGCGAAGAGGTTCCGGTCTATGCGGGGGCGCCCAAGCCCCTGATGCGCACACCCATCTACGCCGAGGACATTCATGGCAAGGAAGGGTTGTCGGGCATTGCCGTGCATGAGCCCAGACAAGGCCTGGCCGAGGGCAGCGCCATCACCTACCTGATCGATACCCTGAAATCGGCCAGGCCCAACAGCATTACCATCGCCATGCTAGGCCCACAGACCAACCTGGCCCTGGCGCTGATCCAGGAGCCGGGTATCGTTCAGGGCATCAAGGAAGTGGTGGTCATGGGCGGTGCGCACTTCAACGGCGGCAACATCACGCCAGTGGCCGAGTTCAACCTGTTCGCCGACCCGCAAGCGGCCGAAGTGGTGCTCAACAGCGGCGTGAAGCTGACCTACCTGTCGCTGGATGTGACCCACAAGATCCTTACCAGCGAAGCGCGCCTGAAACAGATTGCCGCGCTGAACAACAACGCCAGCCGACTGGTGGGCGACATTCTCAATGAATACATCAAGGGCGACATGGAACACTACGGCATTCCGGGCGGCCCGGTGCATGACGCCACGGTTGTCGCTTATCTGCTCAAGCCGCAATTGTTCAGCGGTCGCTCGGTCAACGTGGTGGTCGACAGCCGCGAAGGACCGACCTTTGGACAAACCATCGTCGACTGGTATGACAGCTTGAAAGCGCCAAAGAATGCCTTCTGGGTTGAAAGCGGCGATGCCCAGGGCTTCTTCGATCTGCTGACCGAGCGCCTGGCTCGCCTGAAATGAGCCTAATGTCCCACGGGTGCCTGCCAGCGGGTTTCACTCCCGCCCGCTAACGGCTTCGGCCTTTTGGCCGGACAGATGTTTCTCGAAAATCTGCTCGATGAACGATTGGGCGGCTTCGGTTCCAAGGTCCCTGACCAGCAGGTCGATACCGATAATGGCGAGCTCTTCCGTGCTGCCTGGACTGTAGGAGCTGTGGCCGTCTTGCCACTTGGCCTTGATGTCAGCGTCGATGCTTACGGTGGTCATGATGGCGCTCGTGAGGTCGGGGAAGTCTGAGTGCCGAGTTAACCATTTTACGGGGCTTTTGACACGTCGACTTAGGCATGAAAGGAGGGCTGTGCGACACTTGGTCTCTGACGAATATTCAAGGAATGCGCTGTGCAGATCGATTTGAACTCCCCGGATGGCCTGACCCTTGAGGCGGTGCGTCAGTTGCTGGCCGGCGCCAGTGACGATGAGCACACCCAGTTGCGGGTCGCCAAAGGAGGCATTGCCTATATCTCCTCGGGTGTCGTGGGCGGTACCGATATCGACGGGTTGTTGTTTCGACTCGAAACCTGGGCCAAGGGCTCCGGTTATGTCGGGCGGGTCGCGGCCAGCGATGAAGTCTGGGTCATGCAAATCTTCAATGCGTTGAATGAGAACTGGCCCAACCCTCCTTACGACTACATCGACGTCTATTGAGCGTCGTTCATATTCAGTCACGATTCAGTGATCAAGGGCAGCGCCGCGCTCAGGCAGAATCGCGGCTCGTCCGGATCATGGGCAGGGTGCCAGTGCTCCCTGTGAAACCAAACGCCAGTCTGGTTGTCGCACGATCTCAGCTTAATCATTGAATAAGGAGGCTTCATGCCTTGGAAGCTCGCGTCATTGGGTACTTTGTTGGCCGTTGCCACACTGGCCGGTTGCAGCACTACCTCTACGGAGCCGGCAACAACGGATGTTGCGACGACTGACACGGGTCACAGTCGCTGTGAGGCAAAGGCTGCCGAGTTCACCATCGGCAAACAGGCATCGCCGCAATTGCTTGAGCAAGCGCGTACCCGCGCAGGAGCGCAAAACGCGCGGTTCCTGCTGCCAACCGATATGGTGACGCTGGAGTACCGTTCAGACCGTCTTAACCTGAACACCGATGCCAATAAAGTGGTCACTCGCGTCAACTGCGGCTGATCACTCGGCTTTTGTTTCGCCCATAAAAAACCCCGTCACATGGACGGGGTTTTTTTAGTGCGCCTGGAAATTACTCTGGGCGAACTTGAGCAGCTTGCATACCCTTTTGGCCTTTCTCAGCCACGAAGGAAACAGTCTGGCCTTCTTTCAGGCTTTTGAAACCGTCGCTTTCGATAGCTTTGAAGTGTACGAACAGGTCGTCACCGCCACCTTGAGGAGTGATGAAGCCGAAGCCTTTTTCATCGTTGAACCATTTAACGGTGCCGGTTTGGCGATTAGACATGGTGTATCTCCAAGAAACATATATTTTCAGTAGTACTGTGCTGCTCAGGCCAACTGGGCACACCCGGATATCATAGTCGAAATGTTCGCTTTGGGAGCCCCCCGGGCGAGCTGTTTGCTTTGCAGACGAGCATTCTTTAGTGCTTCATGTGGCTGGAAGCCCCGTTTTAAAAGGCTTTCAGCCGAAAGTAAAGACGATAAAAAAAGCTGTAAAACCTTCATAAAATGTCAGGCAAAGCGACATTCGGCCTGTTTTTTCGGTCATTGCAGGTGAAAAAATCAATGCGAGAAGCTTATTTCTTCGCCCCGGCATCGACCCTGCAAGTGGCGATTTTCTGCATCGCCTGATTTCCCAGTTCTTGACTTGCCGTGCCGTCCATCAATGCCTGAAGGTCTTTGGCAGGATAGGATTTGAGCTGGTCGGCGCCGCAACCACAGACGGCTTTTGCCTTCGCATCACCGATCTTTTGTGCCGCTGCAGGGACGCATTGCGCCATGTATTTCTCGCGCTCACCCTTTGGCCAGTCGGCGTGGGCGGCCAATGGCAGCAGCAGAACGATGGGTGCGACTACGGCGAACAAACGGTTCAGACGCATGCTGGGATGCTCCTTGTGGGTCAATGACGTGTTATCTGAGGGGCGAAGCGGTGTTCAAGTTCATCACTCTGGCATAAAAATGACCGATTTGCCCCCGCACAAAGTCTGCGTGCATCGACGAYCGTTCATCTGTGCTAGCATGCCTCGCTCGGGCGTTTGCAAGCTCCGGATGACCTTCAGTCCCGGCGGCGGCAGATGCGCGATTAACCCTGATTTGAATCCCAGTCACTCTGGTTCGGTTTTCCGGTTGGCCGCAAGGCTCCTGCCGCTGTAAGGCAGGCGTTCGTCATTGAATGGCCTGGACCGGATCTTGTACTGGCTCATCCCAACCCACGTGACCTTTGGTAGGGGTCACCACTAGGAGAGGAGGCGCCATGCCAACTATTACTCTTCCCGACGGCAGTCAACGTTCATTCGATCACCCGGTTTCCGTAGCCGAGGTCGCCGCATCCATCGGTGCAGGCCTGGCCAAGGCCACCGTGGCCGGCAAGGTCAATGGCAAGCTGGTCGACGCCAGCGACATCATCGACAGCGACGCGTCGCTGCAAATCATCACGCCAAAGGATGAAGAGGGGCTGGAGATCATTCGCCACTCTTGCGCCCACCTGGTTGGCCATGCGGTCAAGCAGTTGTACCCGACCGCCAAAATGGTCATCGGTCCGGTCATCGACGAAGGTTTCTATTACGACATCGCCTTCGAGCGTCCTTTCACTCCGGACGACCTGGCGGCCATCGAACAGCGCATGCAGCAGCTGATCGAGAAAGATTACGACGTGATCAAGAAAGTCACTCCGCGCGCCGAAGTGATCGAAGTGTTCAGGGCCCGTGGCGAAGACTACAAGTTGCGCCTGGTCGAGGACATGCCGAACGAGCAGGCCATGGGCCTGTACTATCACGAAGAATACGTCGACATGTGCCGCGGTCCGCACGTGCCGAATACCCGCTTCCTGAAATCCTTCAAGCTGACCAAGCTGTCCGGTGCCTACTGGCGCGGCGATGCCAAGAATGAGCAATTGCAGCGCGTCTACGGCACCGCCTGGGCCGACAAGAAGCRACTGGCCGCCTACATCCAGCGCATCGAAGAAGCCGAGAAGCGCGACCACCGCAAGATCGGCAAGCGCCTGGGCCTGTTCCACACCCAGGAAGAAGCGCCGGGCATGGTGTTCTGGCACCCGAATGGCTGGACTTTGTACCAGGTGCTCGAGCAGTACATGCGCAAGGTGCAGCGCGACAACGGTTACCTGGAAATCAAGACGCCCCAGGTCGTTGACCGCAGCCTGTGGGAAAAGTCCGGGCACTGGGCCAACTACGCCGACAACATGTTCACCACCCAGTCGGAAAGCCGCGACTACGCGATCAAGCCGATGAACTGCCCGTGCCACGTGCAGGTGTTCAATCAGGGCCTGAAGAGCTACCGCGAGTTGCCGATGCGCCTGGCCGAATTCGGTGCCTGCCACCGTAACGAGCCATCGGGTGCCTTGCACGGCATCATGCGCGTGCGTGGATTCACCCAGGACGACGCGCACATTTTCTGCACCGAAGAACAGATGCAGGCTGAATCCGCTGCGTTCATCAAGCTGACCATGGATGTCTACGCCGACTTCGGCTTCACCGATGTCGAGATGAAGCTGTCCACTCGTCCGGAAAAACGCGTCGGTTCCGACGAGCTTTGGGACCGCGCCGAAGCTGCGCTGGCCGCAGCCCTTGATAGCGCGGGCCTGCCGTACGATCTGCAGCCGGGCGAGGGGGCGTTCTACGGTCCGAAGATCGAGTTCTCGCTGAAAGATTGCCTCGGCCGCGTTTGGCAATGTGGTACCCTGCAGCTCGATTTTAACCTGCCTGTCCGTCTGGGAGCCGAATACGTCTCCGAAGACAACAGTCGCAAGCACCCGGTCATGTTGCACCGGGCGATCCTGGGGTCCTTCGAACGTTTCGTCGGAATCCTGATCGAGCACTACGAGGGCGCATTCCCCGCGTGGCTGGCTCCGACCCAGGCAGTGGTGATGAATATCACTGATAAACAGGCTGATTTTGCCGCCGAAGTGGAAAAAACTCTCAACGAAAGCGGGTTTCGTGCCAAGTCTGACTTGAGAAATGAAAAGATCGGCTTTAAAATCCGCGAGCATACTTTGCTCAAGGTTCCTTTTCTCTTGGTTATCGGAGATCGGGAAGTCGAGATGCAGACTGTCGCTGTGCGTACTCGTGAAGGTGCTGACCTGGGCTCGATGCCCGTCGCCCAGTTCGCTGAGTTTCTCGCGCAAGCGGTTTCCCGGCGTGGTCGCCCAGATTCGGAGTAATTATTATTAAGCGTGAAATGAGACAAGATAAACGAGCTGCACCGAAAGCCCCGATCAACGAGAATATCTCGGCACGCGAGGTTCGGTTAATTGGAGCTGAAGGTGAACAGCTTGGGATTGTGTCAATTGAAGACGCGCTTCTTAAGGCTGAAGAGGCCAAGCTGGATCTGGTGGAGATTTCCGCCGATGCAGTACCCCCTGTTTGCAAACTGATGGACTACGGCAAATCGATCTTCGAAAAGAAGAAGCAGGTTGCCGCGGCCAAGAAAAACCAGAAGCAGATCCAGGTTAAAGAAATCAAGTTTCGTCCAGGGACGGAGGAAGGGGATTACCAGGTAAAACTGCGCAACCTGGTACGTTTCCTGAGTGATGGGGACAGGGCCAAGGTATCCTTGCGATTCCGCGGCCGTGAGATGGCCCACCAGGAGCTGGGGATGGAACTCCTCAAGCGAGTTGAAGGTGACTTGCTCGAGTACGGTTCGGTCGAACAGCATCCTAAGATGGAAGGACGCCAGCTGATCATGGTCATCGCCCCGAAAAAGAAGAAGTAATCAACAGGGCACGGCAGGCCTTCTGATTATGTTTATCAACTGAATGCGGAGTATCCGAACATGCCAAAAATGAAGACCAAAAGTGGTGCTGCTAAGCGGTTTCTGAAAACTGCTAACGGTATCAAGCACAAGCACGCTTTCAAGAGCCACATCCTGACCAAAATGTCGACCAAGCGTAAGCGTCAACTSCGCGGTAGCAGCTTGCTGCATCCGTCTGACGTGGCAAAAGTCGAGCGCATGCTGCGCCTTCGTTAATTTTAGTCAAGAATAGAGGAAGTAACTCATGGCTCGTGTAAAGCGTGGCGTCATTGCCCGTAAGCGTCACAAAAAAATTCTGAAACTTGCTAAAGGCTACTACGGCGCACGCTCCCGCGTATTCCGTGTTGCCAAGCAAGCGGTAATCAAGGCAGGCCAATACGCCTACCGTGACCGTCGTCAGAAAAAACGTCAGTTCCGCGCTCTGTGGATCGCTCGTATCAACGCTGGTGCTCGTATCAACGGTCTGTCCTACAGCCGTTTCATCGCCGGCCTGAAAAAAGCGTCCATCGAGATCGACCGTAAGGTTCTGGCTGATCTGGCAGTGAACGAAAAAGCGGCGTTTGCTGCGATTGTCGAGAAAGCTAAAGCCACCTTGGCTTAAGTACCCCCGACAGTCACCCGGCCTCGCATCTGTGGGGCCAGGTGTTAAACGTCATAAATAGGGGAAGAGCCTTCAAGCTCTTCCCCTATTTTGTATCTGGAGTCTGTACATGGAAAACCTGGATGCGCTCGTCTCTCAAGCTCTAGAGGCTGTGCAAAGCGCTGAAGATATCAATGCCCTGGAGCAAATCCGGGTTCACTACCTTGGCAAGAAGGGTGAATTGACTCAGGTGATGAAGACCCTGGGGAATTTACCGGCAGAAGAGCGTCCGCAGGTCGGTGCGCTGATCAACGTTGCCAAGGAGCGTGTCACAGAGGTCCTTAATGCGCGCAAGGCATTGTTTGAAGAAGCCGATCTGGCTGCCAAACTCTCCGCCGAGTCCATTGACGTGACCCTGCCTGGCCGTGGTCAGACCTCCGGTGGTCTGCATCCGGTTACCCGCACTCTGGAACGCGTCGAACAGTTCTTCACCCGTATTGGCTACGGCATCGCCGAAGGCCCTGAGGTCGAAGACGACTATCACAACTTCGAAGCGCTCAACATCCCAGGCCACCACCCGGCCCGGTCGATGCATGACACCTTCTATTTCAATGCGAACATGCTGTTGCGCACCCATACCTCGCCGGTACAGGTCCGCACCATGGAGTCGAAACAGCCGCCGATCCGCATCGTCTGCCCAGGCCGTGTATACCGCAGCGACTCCGATATCACCCACTCGCCGATGTTCCATCAGGTCGAAGGCCTGCTGATCGATCGCGACATCAATTTCGCCGACCTCAAAGGCACCATCGAAGAGTTCCTGCGGGTGTTCTTCGAAAAGGAACTGGCGGTGCGCTTCCGTCCTTCCTACTTCCCGTTCACCGAGCCATCCGCTGAAGTCGACATGGAGTGCGTGATGTGCAGCGGTAAAGGCTGCCGCGTCTGCAAGCAGACCGGCTGGCTGGAAGTGATGGGCTGCGGCATGGTTCACCCGAACGTGCTGCGCATGTCCGGGATCGACCCGGAAGAGTTCTCGGGCTTTGCCTTCGGCATGGGTGTCGAGCGTCTGGCCATGCTGCGTTACGGCGTGAATGACTTGCGTCTGTTCTTCGACAACGACTTGCGGTTCCTCGCGCAATTTCGCTAGTCGTAACGAATTCTTAGGAGAGCAGGATGAAATTCAGTGAACAATGGCTGCGTGGCTGGGTTAGCCCGCAGGTAAGTCGCGACGAGCTGGTTGCTCGTCTGTCGATGGCCGGTCTTGAGGTCGATAGCGTTACGCCGGCCGCCGGTGTTTTCAGTGGCGTGGTAGTGGGCGAGGTGCTGAGCACCGAACCGCACCCGGACGCCGACAAGCTGCGCGTGTGCCAGGTCAGCAACGGTTCGGAAACCTTCCAGGTGGTTTGCGGTGCGCCAAACGTGCGCCCGGGCCTGAAGATTCCTTTCGCCATGATCGGCGCCGAGCTGCCAGGTGACTTCAAGATCAAGAAGGCCAAGCTGCGTGGCGTTGAGTCCAACGGCATGCTGTGCTCGCAATCCGAGCTGCAGGTCGGTGAAGGTCATGACGGCCTGATGGAGCTGCCGGCCGATGCGCCGGTAGGTAAGGACTTCCGTGTTTATCTGGACCTGGAAGACGCCAGCATCGAGGTCGATCTGACCCCGAACCGTGGCGACTGCCTGTCCCTGGCCGGTCTGGCTCGTGAAGTCGGCGCACTGTACGCCGCTCCTGTGGTCCGTCCGGTGGTGGCTTCGGTTCCTGCCGCCCACGACGAAGTGCGTTCGGTAGAAGTGCTGGCGCCCGCCGCGTGCCCGCGCTACCTCGGTCGTGTGATTCGTAACGTCGACCTGTCCAGGCCTACGCCGCTGTGGATGGTTGAGCGCCTGCGTCGTGCAGATGTGCGCAGCATCGATGCTGCCGTCGACATCACCAACTACGTGATGCTGGAACTGGGTCAGCCGCTGCACGCCTTCGATCTCGCCGAAATCAACGGTGGCATCCGTGTGCGCATGGCCGAAGAGGGCGAGAAACTGGTGCTGCTCGACGGTCAGGAAGTCAGCCTGCGTAGCGATACGCTGGTGATTGCCGACCATTCCCGAGCGCTGGCCATTGCCGGTGTCATGGGTGGCGAGCACAGCGGTGTTTCCGCGACCACCCGTGATGTGTTCCTGGAAAGCGCCTTCTTCGACCAGATCGCCGTAGCAGGCAAGGCCCGTTCCTATGGCCTGCACACCGATGCATCGCATCGCTATGAGCGTGGTGTGGACTGGCAACTGGCCCGCGAAGCCATGGAGCGCGCGACTGGCTTGCTGTTGGAGATCACCGGTGGTGAAGCGGGTCCGATCATCGAGACCGTCAGCGAACAGCACCTGCCGAAAATTGCTCCGATCACCCTGCGTGCCCAGCGCATTACCCAGATGCTGGGCATGGAAATGGATTCGGCTGAGGTGGAGCGTCTGCTCAATGCCTTGGGCCTGACCATTACTGCCGACGGGGCAGGGCAGTGGCGTGTAGACGTACCGAGCCATCGCTTCGATATCAGCCTGGAAGTCGACCTGATCGAAGAGCTGGCACGCCTGTACGGCTACAACCGTTTGCCGGTTCGTTATCCGCAAGCGCGTCTGGCGCCGCAAGCCAAGGCAGAAGCCCGTAGCGACCTGCCTGAAC
>NZ_JBFUIC010000099.1:0-17014 GCF_056402075.1 Pseudomonas sp. P4_C3 | reverse complement strand
CGGCTGGGGCGGCGTGGTCTGGAAAACCCTGGGGGAAGACCCGGCGGCGGTGAACGTGTCGTCGCGCTACTCGGCGCACTTCGGGGCTAACCGGGAAGTACTCGGTTTTAACAACATCGAGCTGATCACCGACCGCTCTCTGGAGATCAACCTGCGGGAAATCACCCAGGTCAAAAAGGATTGGCCGGACCGCGCGCTGATTGTGTCGTTGATGGTGCCCTGCGTCGAAGAGTCCTGGAAAAACATCCTGCCGCTGGTGGAGGCCACCGGTGCCGACGGCATCGAACTGAACTTCGGCTGCCCCCACGGCATGCCGGAACGCGGCATGGGCGCTGCAGTCGGCCAGGTGCCGGAATACGTGGAACAGGTCACCCGCTGGTGCAAGACGTATTGCTCGCTGCCGGTGATCGTCAAGCTCACGCCGAACATCACCGACATCCGCGTCGCCGCCCGCGCCGCCCATCGAGGCGGTGCCGATGCGGTGTCGTTGATCAATACCATCAACTCGATCACCAGCGTCAACCTCGAACGCATGGTCGCCAACCCCATGGTCGGCAGCCAAAGCACCCATGGCGGTTATTGTGGTTCGGCCGTCAAGCCGATTGCCTTGAACATGGTCGCCGAAATCGCCCGCGACCCGCAGACCCAGGGCCTGCCAATCAGCGGCATCGGCGGCATCGGCAACTGGCGCGACGCCGCGGAATTCATCGCCCTGGGCAGCGGCTCGGTGCAGGTGTGCACCGCGGCGATGTTGCACGGTTTCCGGATTGTCGAGGACATGAAGGACGGATTGTCGCGCTGGATGGACAGTCAGGGCTACGCCAGCATCTCGGAATTTTCCGGCCGCGCGGTGGGCAACACCACGGACTGGAAGTACCTGGACATCAACTATCAGGTGATCGCGAAAATCGATCAGGAGGCGTGTATTGGCTGTGGTCGTTGCCATATCGCTTGTGAGGACACATCGCACCAGGCCGTGGCCAGCCTCAAGCAAGCGGACGGCACTCACAAGTATCAAGTGATCGATGAGGAGTGTGTGGGCTGCAACCTGTGCCAGATCACCTGCCCGGTGCAGGACTGCATCGAGATGGTGCCGGTGGAGACCGGCAAGCCGTTCCTGGACTGGAATCATGATCCGAGGAATCCGTATCATGTCAGCCCTTGAGGTTTTCAGCGTTTGAGATTACGCCATCGCGAGCAAGCTCGCTCCCACAGTAGATTTGTGTCGTACGTCAATCCTGAGTACACCAATGATCCCTGTGGGAGCGAGCTTGCTCGCGATGAGGCCGGCCGCTACACCACAAATCTCAAGGCTCCAACCCAATCCCCCGCAAAATCACACTGGTCACCGTCTGCACTGCTTTTTCGAACTGCATGTCCGACAGCGGCTGATGATCGTTGAGAATATTCACCTGGTGATCGAAGTCGGCATAGTGCTGGGTCGAGGCCCAGATCATGTACAGCAGGCTCGAGGGTTCCACCGGCAGGATGCGTTTGTCGTCCACCCACTGGCGGATTTTCGCTTCCTTCATCTTGGCCCAGTCGTACAGGCTCGCATCCAGCGCTGCGCCGAGGGTCGGCGCGCCGTGGATGATTTCATTGGCCCAGACTTTCGAACCATATGGCCGGCTGCGGGAATGGTTCATCTTGGCGCGGATGTAGCTGCTGAGTACCACGCGTGGGTCATCGAACATCTCGAAGCACAGCGCGTCCTGCTTCCAGACTTCCAGCAAGTCGAACAGCACGGCGCTGTACAGTTCGGTCTTGGTGCTGAAGTAGTAGTGCAGGTTGGAACGCGGCAGTTGCACCTCGGCGGCGATGTCGGCCATGGCGGTGCTGCCGAAGCCCTTTTCAGCGAAGACCTTTTCCGCCCCCAGCAGGATTTTTTCGACGTTACTGCGACGAATCTCGATCTTGTGATTGCCCATGCGGATCCCCGACAACAACGTTGGGCAAGACTAGCATCCGCTCTGGACCGCGGCGACAGGGGAAAACGAAACTTCGTACAACCGCTGTCGTAAAGCTAAACTCTGCGCACTTGGAAACTGCCTGAGGTCCCCACGATGCTGCTCAAGAAAACCCTGACCGTCACTGCCCTGCTCGGCTCGCTGCTCGCTGCTTCTTCGGTGTTTGCCCACGCCCACCTGAAAAGCCAGACACCGGCCGCCGACAGCACCGTGGCCGCGCCAGCGCAATTGCGCCTGGAGTTCTCCGAGGGTATCGAGGCCAGTTTCACCAAAGTCACGCTGACCCGAGATGGCGCACCGGTAGCGATCAAAGCGCTGACCACCGAAGGCAGCGATAAAAAGACCCTGATCGTCACCCCGGCTGCGCCGTTGGCCGCCGGGGCCTACAAAGTCGAATGGCACGCAGTGTCGGTCGACACCCACAAAAGCGAAGGTGCCTACGCCTTCAAGGTTGGCCAGTAATTCATGGCGAGCGCGCTGGTGCTGTGCCGCTTCCTGCATTTCATCGTGGTGTTGATGCTGTTCGGGGGCTGGGTGTTCAGGCCCTTGCTTGCAAATGGCGAAACGGCACTGGATCAGCGACTGGCACGGACCTGCCGGTGGCTGGCCGTGGTGGCGCTGGCCAGCGGGGTCTGCTGGTTGCTGCTGATTACCGCGAGCATGGCCGGGGCGTGGGACGCGGCCTTCGATCCGTCGACCCTGGGCCTGGTGCTGGGCAACACCTTTTTCGGCCAGGTCTGGCGCTGGCATTTGCTGATCAACCTGCTGCTACTGGCGTCGCTGCTGACCCCACTACGCGCCAGCCTTGCGCTGCGCCTGATCCTCAGCGGTCTGCTGGTGGCCACGCTGGCCCCGGTCGGTCACGGCGCCATGCTCGATGGCACCGCCGGGCATTTGCTGATCCTCAATCAACTCATTCACTTGTTCTGCGTGGGTGCCTGGCTCGGCGGCTTGATGCTGCTGGTGATGATCTTGCGTCAACCCGATGGGCATTCGATCCGCGTGATGTTGCAGCGCTTCAGCGGCGTCGGTTACGGCCTGGTCGCCGGGTTGCTGATCACCGGGCTGATCAATGTGCGGGTACTCACCGGGGCATTCTGGCCGACTCCGCTGTTCAGCGGTTTCGCCTTGATCCTGTCGATCAAGGCATTGTTGGTGGCCTCGATGCTGGGCCTGGCGTTGTTCAATCGCTTGCGGATCAATGATTGCGAACAGCGTCTGCAAACACTGCGCGCCAGCGTGATGCTGGAGTGGATGCTGGGGCTCGGCGCAGTGGCGGCGGTCTCGCTTCTGGGTACCCTGCCGCCAATGATCTCTAACTGATGTATCCATCCCCTGTGGGAGCGAGCTTGCTCGCGATAGCGGCCTGACATCCAACAGAAATGTTGACTGACAGTCCGTCATCGCGAGCAAGCTCGCTCCCACAGTTTTATCCCACAGGTTTCCCGGATATCCCGAAGTCCGCACCAAGTCATCGTATAACTTCCAATTGACAACCCACAAAAATCCCGCAAATATCGCCCCCCATGTTGTACGACGACGTATGACAATAATAAAAACAACAAGAAACAAGGGAGCGTCACAGTGAGCAAGCTCGTCCGTAATTCGTCCGCCCGTTCTTCGCGTCCAGACTTTACCCGTCGTCATACCCTGAGCCTGATCGGCTGCAGCGGCCTGGCCCTCGTCCTGCCCATCACCTGCCAGGCCGAAGGTTTCACTGACGACGCCAAGGCCACGCTGAACCTGCGTAACGCCTACTTCAACCGCAATTACACCAACCCGGCCTACCCCCAGGGCAAGGCGGAAGAGTGGACGCAGAACTTCATTCTCGACGCCCGGTCCGGGTTCACCCAGGGCACCGTGGGTTTCGGTGTCGATGTACTGGGCCTGTACTCGCAGAAGCTCGATGGCGGCAAAGGCACCGGTGGCACACAGTTGTTGCCGATCCACGACGACGGCCGCCCCGCCGACAATTTCGGCCGGCTCGGCGTGGCGCTCAAAGGCAAGGTCTCGAAAACCGAATTGAAGGTCGGCGAATGGATGCCAGTGCTGCCGATCCTGCGCTCCGACGATGGCCGCTCGCTGCCGCAGACCTTCCAGGGCGCTCAGGTGACCTCCAGCGAAATAAGCGGCCTGACGCTGTACGGCGGTCAATTCCAGAAAAACAGCCCGCGTAACGACGCGAGCATGGAAGACATGTTCATGAACGGCAAAGCGGCGTTTACCTCGGACCGTTTCAATTTCGGCGGCGGTGAATATGCGTTCAATGAAAAGCGCACGCAGGTCGGCGTCTGGTACTCGGAACTCAGTGACATTTACCAGCAGCAATACTTCAACCTGACACACAGCCAGCCCGTTGGCGACTGGACCCTGGGCGCCAACCTGGGCTACTTCATCGGCAAGGAAGACGGCAGTGCCAAGGCCGGTGACCTCGACAACAAGACTGCGTTCGCCCTGCTCTCGGCCAAATATGGCGGCAATACCTTCTACGTCGGCCTGCAAAAACTCACCGGTGACAACGTCTGGATGCGGGTCAACGGCACCAGCGGCGGCACCCTGGCCAACGACAGCTACAACTCCAGCTACGACAACGCCCGGGAGAAATCCTGGCAAGTGCGCCACGACTACAACTTCGTCGCCCTGGGCGTTCCGGGCCTGACCCTGATGAATCGCTACATCAGTGGCGACAATGTGCACACCGGCGCCATCACCGACGGCAAGGAATGGGGCCGCGAATCCGAACTGGCCTACACGGTGCAGAGCGGCCCGCTGAAAAACCTCAACGTGAAATGGCGTAATGCGAGCATTCGCAAGAGCTTCAGCACCAACGAGTTCGATGAGAACCGGGTGTTCATCAGCTATCCGATCAGCCTGCTGTAAACACAAAACCACTGTGGGAGCGAGCTTGCTCCGGGCGGCGTTCCGACGATGAGGCCGTAACATTCAACATCTGCATTGACTGTTATACCGCCATCGCGAGCAAGCTCGCTCCCACAGGTTCCACGCCAGTCTGGAGATCAATGCCAGCAGGTATGAACCGACCCTCCGTCAATTTCCAACAATGTCGCGTTGACAAGTGCCGGAAACCCTAAGGATACTCCAGCACAGTCATACGACAACCTACAACAAACCAATAACAACAACCGCGTGTCCAGGATTCCCATGACGACCACAGCAACCGCCCGCCCCCCTTTCAATCGCCTGCTGCTGACCGGCGCCGCCGGTGGCCTCGGGAAAATCCTGCGCGAAAGCCTGCGCCCCTACGCCAATGTGATTCGCCTGTCGGATATCGCCGATATCGCGCCGGCTATCGATGACCGCGAAGAAGTGATGCCCTGTGACCTCGCCGACAAGCAGGCGGTGCATCAACTGGTCGAAGGCGTGGACGCGATCCTGCACTTCGGCGGCGTGTCGACCGAGCGCTCGTTCGAAGAGATCCTCGGCGCCAACATCTGCGGCGTGTTCCACATCTACGAAGCGGCGCGCCGCCACGGCGTGAAGCGGGTGATCTTCGCCAGCTCCAACCATGTGATCGGCTTCTACAAGCAGGACGAAGTGATCGACGCCCACTCCCCTCGCCGCCCGGACAGCTACTACGGCCTGTCCAAGTCCTACGGCGAAGACATGGCCACCTTCTACTTCGACCGCTATGGCATCGAGACCGTCAGCGTGCGCATCGGCTCCTCGTTCCCGGAACCGCATAACCGCCGGATGATGAGCACCTGGCTGAGCTTCGGCGACCTGACCCGACTGCTCGAACGCGCCTTGTACACGCCGAATGTCGGCCACACCGTGGTCTACGGCATGTCCGACAACAAGGACATCTGGTGGGACAACCGTTATGCCACGGCCCTGGGTTTTGCCCCGCAGGACAGTTCCGAAGTGTTCCGCGAAAAAATCGAAGCCCAGCCAATGCCAGCCGCCGACGACCCGGCGCGGCTCTATCAGGGTGGCGCCTTCTGCGCAGCCGGTCCGTTCGGCGACTGAGCCCGCGCCGCTCACTTGATCCCCACGACAAAAACCAAGGGAATGAGTTGCCATGCAAGCCGAATTGATTGTCGACGCCCGCAACGCCGTCGGTGAAAGCCCGGTCTGGGTGCCTGAGGAAAACGCGCTGTACTGGGTCGATATTCCCGCTGGCGGTTTACAGCGCTGGAGTGCCGAAACCGGGCAGGTGGATGCCTGGAAAACCCCGGAGATGCTCGCTTGCATCGCCCGTCATCGTGACGGAGGCTGGGTCGCCGGCATGGAAAGCGGGTTCTTCCACCTGCATCCGCGCAACGACGGCAGCCTCGACAGTGAACGGCTGGCCCGCGTCGACCATGCCCGCACCGACATGCGTTTGAACGACGGCCGTTGCGATCGTCAGGGACGCTTCTGGGCCGGCAGCATGGTGCTGAACATGGGCGCCAACGCCGCCGAGGGTAGGTTGTATCGCTACGGCGCCGGGCAGCGCGAGCCGCTCGACGCCCGACTGAGCGGTTTCATCGTGCCCAACGGCCTGGGCTTCAGCCCGGACGGACGCACGATGTACCTGTCCGATTCCCATCCCCAGGTCCAGCAGATCTGGGCCTTCGACTACGACATCGACACCGGTACGCCTTCGAATCGACGCGTGTTCGTCGACATGAATCAGTACTGCGGGCGTCCCGATGGCGCGGCGGTCGACGCCGATGGCTGCTACTGGATTTGCGCCAACGATGCCGGGTTGATCCACCGTTTTACCCCCGACGGCCGACTTGACCGCTCCCTCGCCATACCGGTCAAAAAACCCACCATGTGCGCCTTCGGTGGCCCTCGACTGGACACGCTGTTCGTGACCTCGATCCGCCCCGGCGACGACCATGACCCGCAATCACTGGCCGGTGGCGTGTTCGCCCTCGACCCCGGCGTAACAGGTTTACCCGAACCCCTTTTCAACGATTGAATGATGAGGGAGCTTCTGTGGCGAGGGATAAACCTCAAAAATCAAGTAGCAGGTCACTATGTCGCTGACACTGATCGAACTCGAAGACGAATTCACCCATCTCACCCTCGCCCCGGAACTCGGCGGCAGCATCGTCAACTGGACCGCGCGCAGCTCTGGCCAACCCTTGTTGCGCCGCGCCGATGCGCATGCCCTGAACACCGGCCTGCCCGGCAAGCTTGGCTGCTTTCCCTTGATCCCCTGGTCCAATCGCATTGCCGAAGGTGGTTTCGATTGCCCCGACGGCTGGCTGGCACTGACGCCCAACAGCCTCACCGATCCCCTGCCGATTCACGGCAGCGCCTGGCAGCAGCCGTGGCAGGTGATTTCCCGATCTGAAAATGAAGTAATCCTGCAACTGGACAGCACAACACCCTTCGCCTGGCGCTCCCGGCAACGCTTCCATTTGCACGCGGGCAAGCTGAGCATCGAAATGCACGTCACGCACCAGGCTGAAAACGCGGCGTGGCATGGTTTGGGGCTGCACCCGTACCTGCCGCGGACAGCGAACACCCGACTACAGGCACCGGCCCGGCACGTGTGGTTGTGCGACGGGGCAAAGCTGCCGACAGAACTCAGCGCATTGCCGCTCGAGTGGGATTTTCAGCAACTCAAGTCATTGCCCGAAGCGCTGGTGGACAACGGTTTCTGTGAATGGGACGGCCACTGCCTGATCCATCAACCCGACCTCGGCTATGAACTCGACTGCCAGGCCACAGGCAGCGATTACTATTTGCTCTACTGCCCGGTGGGTCAGGGGTTTTTCTGTATCGAACCGGTGAGCCACCCGGTCAACGCGCACCACCTGCCCGGTCGGCCAGGCTTGCGTTTGCTGGAACAGGGCCAATCCACCGAACTGTGCTTTACCCTGCAGTATCGGCCGCTTCAGGCTGGCGCCGCCAACAGTTGACTCAACACCGCGCGCAACTTGCCGGGCTTCACCGGTTTGTTCAGCAAGGGTGCGTTGAGCCGCTGCAACGCACGCCGACAATGGTCGGTGCGGTCGGCGGTAATGATCACCGCGGGAATGTCCTGGTGGAAATGCTCGCGCAAATGTCGCACCACATCACAGCCGACCACCCCGTGATCGAGATGATAGTCCGCGAGAATCAGTTCCGGCGCCTGCCCGCGTAGCGCCGCCAGCGCAGCCGCTTCATCGGTGGCGGTCAGCACGTCGCAGCCCCACTGCCCAAGCAACGCGCTCATGCTTTCGAGAATGCTCACTTCGTTGTCGAGCACCAGTAAACGGCGGCCCGGCAGCGGGTTGCCGGTGCCCGGTTGTGGCACCGCCTGGCTCACGGGCAATGGAACCTCGTCGGATATCGGCACCTCGATGCTGAACATCGAACCCCGCCCCGGCAACGAGTACACGCCGATCTTATAGCCAAGGATCTTGGCGATGCGCTCGACAATCGCCAGCCCCAGGCCCACGCCCTTGCGGTCGGCGGCGCGGCCGACGTCCAGCTGGTTGAACTCGAGGAAGATCGAATCGAGCCGGTCCGCGGCGATGCCACGCCCGGTGTCCCAGACCTCCAGGCGCAACATCTCGCCGCGACGCCTTGCCGCCAGCAGGATGCTGCCTTCGTCGGTGTAGCGGCAGGCGTTGCTGAGGAAATTGCGCAGGATCCGCGTCATCAGCCGCAAGTCGGTGCTGATGGCGTAATCGGCCATGCGCACCCGAAGGTTCAAGCCGGCCGCCTGCGCGACGGACTGAAACTCCGAGACCAGCGGCCCGAGCAGTTCGTCGAGGCGGTACGGGGCGATGTCCGGCTTGACCGCGGCCTGATCGAGCCGGGAAATGTCGAGCAAATCCGTCAGCAGGTCTTCGGCCCCTTCCAGGGCCTGGTGAGTACGTTCCACCAGCAGTTGTTCGGCTTCCGGCAATTGGCGTTCGCGCAGGGTCGAAATCAGCAACCGCGCGGCATTCAGCGGTTGCAGCAGGTCGTGGCTGGCGGCGGCGAGGTATTTGTCCTTGCTGTGATTGGCCGCCTCGGCGGCATCGCGGGCGTCGCGCAAGGCCCGGGCGATCTGTTTACGCTGGGTGATCTGCTGCTGAAGGTTACGGTTGGCTTCGAGCAATTCATTGGTGCGCGCGACGACGCGCAACTCCAGTTCGTCATTGAGTTGCTGCAGGCGTTGCTGGGCCAGTTTGCGCTCGGTGATATCGGAAACGAACCCTTCCACCAGCCCTTCCTGGCCGGGCTTGAGCAACAGGTTCATCAATACATCCAGATGACTGCCGTCCTTGCGCCGCAAGCGGGTTTCATAGCCGTGCAGGCTGCGCTGGTGCCTGAGGATTTCGCCGATGTTTTCCAGCTCCTGCGCGCCGTCGACAAACAGGGTGCTGGCCAGGTCGGTCAGGGAGAACAGCACCTCCTGCGGGTCCTGGTAGCCGAGCATGCGTGCCAGCGCCGGGTTGGCGGCGCGCATGCCATCGTGCAGGCTGACCTGGAAGATCCCGTGCACCGCGTTTTCGAACAGCCACTTGTAGCGGTTACGCTCGGCTTCCAGATCATCCAGGCGCGCGGCCAGTTCCGGGTAATGACTCTTGCGCGCCGAATGGCTGCCCAGCCCCAGCAGCCCGGCCAGGGCTCGTTGTTGCTCGTCAGAGGGCTTCGCCATAGACGACCTCGACATCACGCTGGCTGGATTCGCGCGGGTTGGTCAGGATGCATGGATCGTGCATCGCATGCTGCGACAGGAACGGAATGTCCGAGGTCCGCACGCCATGCAAACCGAGGGTTTCGTGAAAGYCGATGGCGTGCTTGAGGGCGATCAGGTGTTCGACCAGGCGCCCACAGATCTGCCGGTGATTCAGGCCTCGGCAGTCGATGCCGAAGGTCTCGGCGATCACCTTGAAGCGCTCCGGCGCCGAGTTGTAATTGAAGGCCACCACGTGCTCGACGAGCACCGCGTTGCACAGGCCGTGGGGCAGGTCGAGAAAGCCGCCGAGGCTGTGGGACATGGCATGCACCGCGCCCAGGATGGCGTTGGAAAACGCCAGCCCGGCCTGCATGCTGCCCAGCATGATTTTTTCGCGCAGGGCGATGTCGGTCGGGTTGGCGATCATTTGCACCAGGTTGCCATTGATCAGGCGCATCGCCTCCAGCGCATGGGGATCGGTCAGCGGCCCGTGGCCGGTGGACACGAAGGCTTCGATGGCATGCACCAAGGCGTCGATGCYGGTACAGGCCGACAGGAACGGGTCCATGCTCAGGGTGGTTTCCGGGTCGATCAGCGAAACGTCCGGCACCACGGCCTTGCTGACGATGGAGAACTTCATGCGCTCCTGCTGATTGGAAATGATCACGAATTGCGAGACGTCGGCCGAGGTGCCGGCAGTGGTCGGAATCAGGATCAGCGGCGGGCTGGGCACGCGGATGGTGTCCACGCCCTCGAATTCGAGAATGCTGCGGCCATGGGCGACGACGATGCCGATGCCTTTGCCGCAGTCCATCGGGCTGCCGCCACCGACGGCGACGATCACGTCGCAGTGGTTTTCCCGGTACATCTCGGCGCCGAACATCACCTCTTCGACCCGCGGGTTGGGCGAGACATCACTGTAAAGGCAGTATTCGATGCCCAGGGCCTGCAGGCTGGCTTCGACATCGGCGACCCAGCCGGCGGCGATCACGCCGGGGTCACTGACCACCAGGACCTTGCGCGCGCCAAAGGTCTTGGCGTAATTGCCGACACTGTGCCGGCTACCGGCACCGAAGATGATTTCAGGTGAAACGAATTTGCGCAGCTGGTTGAGACTCTGGCTCATTGGAAAGCCTGTTTTTATTGTTTTGGAAGGTAGAAACCACACTAAACCATCCAGCTGTGAATGCAATCAGACCAATGGGTAGCACGGCCGGGACGTACTCGGATTCGAATTCACCGCAGCCCCCCTGTGGGAGCGAGCTTGCTCCGGGCGGCGTTCCGACGATAGCTGCATCACAGTCGACATCAATGTTGAATGTGCCGCCCTCATCGCGAGCAAGCTCGCTCCCACAGGGTTCATTCGGTTGCTTTAGCCGCGATAGATCAGCTGCGAAGCCTTCGCGTTACGCAGCGTCAGATGCTCCATCCCCAACCCCGGCGCCTCCGCTTCTTCGCGAGCCTTGAGGATCACGCCGTGATGGGGCGACTTGCTGCACACCGGGTCGGCATTGCCAGCATCGCCGGTCAACATGAAGGCCTGGCAGCGGCATCCTCCCAGGTCCTTGTGCTTTTCGTCGCAGGAGCGACACGGCTCCTTCATCCAGTCATCGCCGCGAAAACGATTGAAGCCGAACGAGTCGTTCCAGATGTGCGAGAGGCTGTGCTCGCGCACGTTGGGAAACGCTACCGGCAACTGCCGGGCGCTGTGGCAAGGCAAGGCCGTGCCGTCGGGGGTGATGTCGAGAAACAGGTTGGCCCAGCCGTTCATGCAGGTCTTGGGACGTTCCTCATAGTAGTCCGGGGTGACGAAGATCAGCTTGCACGGGTGGCCCTGGGCTTCAAGGCGTTCACGGTACTCATTAGTAATGCGTTCGGCACGCTGCAATTGCTCGCGTGTAGGCAACAGCCCGACGCGATTCAGTTCGGCCCAGCCGTAGAACTGGCACGTGGCCAATTCAACGAAATCCGCCTCCAGCTCCAGGCACAGCTCGATGATCTGCGCGATCCGGTCGATGTTGTGCCGATGGGTGACGAAGTTCAGCACCATCGGATAGCCCTGGGCTTTCACCGCACGGGCCATGGCCAGTTTCTGGGCAAAGGCCTTGCGCGAGCCGGCGAGCATGTTGTTCACCTCCTCGTCGGCGGCCTGGAAGCTGATCTGGATATGGTCCAGCCCGGCCACCTTGAAGTCGCGCACCTTCTGCTCGGTCAGGCCGATGCCGGAGGTGATCAGGTTGGTGTAGTAGCCCATGTCCCGGGCGGCCTTGATCAGTTCGGCGAGGTCCTGGCGAACCAATGGCTCGCCACCGGAAAACCCCAGTTGCGCGGCGCCCATTTCCCGCGCTTCGCGGAATACGCGAATCCATTCTTGCGTGCTCAGTTCCTCTCCATGGTGGGCAAAATCCAACGGATTGGAGCAATAGGGGCATTGCAGCGGGCAGCGATAGGTCAGCTCGGCGAGCAGCCACAACGGTGGCCCGGGCAGCGTCTCACTCGATCCAGAATTGCGCATGGGCCACCTCCAGAAACGCCAGCACGTCTTCGTCGATCCCGGGTACGCCGGGGAAACTGGCGCTCAATCGATCAATGATCGCCGCCACGCTGCGCTGGCCATCCACCAGGCCGAGAATCTGACCGGCACTTGCGTTGAGCTTGATCATGCCTTCGGGGTACAGCAGCACATGGCAGTCCTGACGGGGCTCCCATTGCAGACGAAAACCGCGACGCAAGGCCGGTGACTGCTGGCGATCGATCAGGCTCACAGGGCGATCCCCCGGTGCCAGACGTTGTCGCCGGTGACCGTGTGATACGGCGGGCGCGCAAGTTCGTAGGCCATGCTCATGGCATCGAGCATGCTCCACAGCACGTCGAGCTTGAATTGCAGGATCTCCAACATGCGTTGTTGCCCCTGGGCCGTCACGTAGTGCCCCAGGGTGATGCGCAAGCCATGCTCGACATCGCGCCGCGCCTGGCTCAGGCGCGTGCGGAAATAGTCGTAGCCGGCGACGTCGATCCACGGGTAATGGGTCGGCCAGGCGTCGAGTCGCGATTGATGGATCTGCGGCGCAAAGAGTTCGGTCAGCGAACTGCTGGCCGCTTCCTGCCAGCAGGCGCGACGGGCGAAATTGACGTAGGCGTCCACGGCAAAACGAACCCCGGGCAGCACCAGTTCCTGGGAGAGGATCTGCTCGCGATCCAGCCCCACCGCTTCGCCCAGGCGCAGCCAGGCTTCGATGCCGCCCTCGCTGCCGGGGACGCCGTCGTGGTCGAGAATCCGTTGCAGCCATTCCCGGCGCACGTCGCGGTCCGGGCAATTGGCGAGAATCGCGGCGTCCTTCAGGGGGATATTGACCTGATAGTAGAAGCGATTGGCGACCCAGCCCTGGATCTGCTCGCGGCTGGCGCGGCCGGCGTACATGGCTTGGTGGAAGGGATGGTGGATGTGGTAGTAGGCGCCCTTTGCGCGCAGGGCGGTTTCGAATTCTGTGGGGGACATGGGGGTGTCAGTCATTTTATTCTCCGGGAATTTTTGCGGTACCCGCGCTGGCCCTATCGCGAGCAAGCTCGCTCMCACAGGTGTTCGGTGGGAACACAAATTTCATGTACAGCAGAAATCCATTGTGGGAGCGACGGTGCGGCGATCCGACTTGCTCGCGATAGGGCCTTTGGCTACAGCTCAATACTCATGCCGTCATAAGCCACTTCGATCCCCCGCCGCTCCAGCAAAGCCCGCTCGGCCGAGTCTTCATCGAGGATCGGATTGGTGTTGTTGATGTGGATCAGCACCTTGCGCTGGCGGTTGAAACCCTCCAGCACTTCAAGCATGCCGCCCGGGCCGCTTTGTGGGAGGTGCCCCATTTCGCTGCCCAGGCTCTGGCCGACTTCGCAGATACGCATCTCGTCGTCGCGCCACAGGGTGCCGTCCAGCAGCAGGCARTCGGCACGCTGCATCCAGCCCAGCACTTCATCGTCGATTCGGCCAAGGCCCGGGGCATAGAACAGCGAGGCGCCGTTGCGCAGGTCTTCGATGAACAGGCCTATGGTGTCGCCCGGTTGCGGGTTGCCGCGATTGGGCGAATACGGCGGTGCGTTGCTCACCAGGGGAATCGCGCGAAACTGCAAATGCTCGCAGGCCGGGATGTTGAACGACTGACGCTCAAGGCCGACCGGTTGCCAGTGCAATCCGCCGTTCCAGTGTCCGAGCATGTTGAACAGCGGGAAACCACTGCTCAGGTCTTGATGCACGCGCTCGGTGCACCACACCGCATGCGGACAGCCTTCGCGCAGGCTGAGCAAACCGGTGCAATGGTCGATCTGGCTGTCCAGCAGCACGATGCCGGCGATGGCGCTGTCACGCAGGCGCCGCGCCGGTTGCATGGGCGCAAAACTCTCGAGTTGCGCGCGAATGTCCGGTGAAGCATTGCACAGCACCCACTCCACGCCGTCGTCGCTCAGGGCAATCGACGACTGCGTACGGCGCTGGGCCCGCAGGCTGCCATTGCGCACACCGGCGCACTGGCGGCAGTTGCAGTTCCATTGCGGGAAACCACCGCCAGCGGCGGAACCGAGAACGCGGATGTGCATGGCAGATGCTCCAGAAGGCAGGCCCGGCCAACGCAGCGGCTGGCCGGGTGATCAATCAACGGTTGGCGAAATACATCGTCACTTCGAAGCCAATGCGCAGATCGGTAAACGCGGGTTTAGTCCACATGGGTCATTCCTCTTCTTGTGCCGGGTGATTCCGGTAGAGCCATTAATGCACGGGGCATCGAGTGCCCGAATGCTACTTTCGAAGGAGTTGGCGGGGTGATTTGGTAGGGGGTGTTGCGCGGTCACTGGCATCACACAAACCCCATGTAGGAGTGAGCCTGCTCGCGATGAGGTCAGCACATTCAACATTGATGTTGATTGTCGGACCGCTATCGCGAGCAGGCTCGCTCCTACAGGTTTTGCGTCGTGTTCAAGGAATCAGAAGAACCCCAGCGGATTGATGTCGTAGCTCACCAGCAGGTTTTTGGTCTGCTGATAGTGATCGAGCATCATCTTGTGGTTTTCCCGGCCGACGCCGGACTTCTTGTAGCCACCAAACGCGGCGTGCGCCGGGTACAGGTGGTAACAGTTGGTCCACACGCGCCCGGCCTTGATCGCCCGGCCCATGCGGTAGGCGCGGTTGATGTCGCGGGTCCACAGGCCGGCACCGAGGCCGAACTCGCTGTCGTTGGCAATGGCCAGGGCTTCGGCTTCGTCCTTGAAGGTGGTGATACCCACCACCGGGCCGAAGATTTCTTCCTGGAACACACGCATCTTGTTGTGCCCCTTGAGCAGGGTCGGCTGGATGTAATAGCCGCTGGCCAGGTCGCCCTCCAGACGCTCGGCCGCGCCGCCGGTGAGCAGCTCGGCGCCCTCCTCCTGGGCAATGGTCAGGTACGAGAGGATCTTGTCGTATTGCTGCTCGGACGCCTGGGCGCCGACCATGGTCTCAGTGTCCAGCGGGTTACCGCGCTTGATCCTGGCGATCTTCTTCATCACCTCGGCCATGAACGGCTCGTAGATCGACTCCTGCACCAGCGCCCGGGACGGACAGGTGCAGACTTCACCCTGGTTGAAGAACGCCAGCACCAGGCCTTCGGCGGCTTTTTCGATGAACGCGGGCTCGGCGTTCATGATGTCTTCGAAGAAGATATTCGGCGACTTGCCGCCCAGCTCGACGGTGCTCGGGATGATGTTCTCGGCGGCGCAATGCATGATGTGCGCGCCCACCGGGGTCGAGCCGGTGAAGGCGATCTTGGCGATGCGCTTGCTGGTGGCCAGGGCCTCGCCGGCTTCGCGACCGAAGCCCTGGACGATGTTCAGCACGCCCGCTGGCAGCAAGTCGGCGATGAGTTCGGCGAAGATCATGATCGACAGCGGCGTTTGCTCGGCAGGCTTGAGCACGATGCAGTTGCCGGCGGCCAGGGCCGGGGCGAGTTTCCAGGCGGCCATCAGCAGCGGGAAGTTCCACGGAATGATCTGCCCGACCACACCCAGGGGCTCATGGAAATGATAGGCCGTGGTCAGCTCGTTGATCTCGGCGGCGCCGCCTTCCTGGGCGCGGATGCAGCCGGCGAAGTAACGGAAGTGGTCGGCCGCCAGCGGCACGTCGGCGTTCAGGGTTTCGCGCACGGCCTTGCCGTTGTCCCAGGTTTCGGTGACGGCCAGGACCTCAAGGTTCTGCTCGATGCGATCGGCGATTTTCAGTAGCACCAGGGAGCGGTCCTGGGCCGAGGTCTTGCCCCAGGCGTCGGCAGCGGCATGGGCGGCGTCGAGGGCCTTGTCGATGTCGGCGGCGCTGGAGCGCGGGAATTCGGCGATCACTTCACCGTTGACCGGCGAGGTGTTGGTGAAGTACTCGCCATTGATCGGAGCGACAAACTCGCCACCGATGAAGTTGCCGTAGCGCGGCCTGAAGGTAATGACGGCGCCTGGGGTTCCGGGTTGTGCGTAGATCATGGTAGGCCTCTGTCTGGGTCGATGCCTGTCGTGCTGACAGGCGATGAGCCGATACTAGAGAGCCCCGCATGCCAGACGAATGCATCGTTGGCAGGAGGGGCTCTCGTTATTTAGTAGGAGCGAGCTTGCTCGCGATGGTCGTCAACGATGACGCTGGGCACCTGACACCCCTCGGTGTTCTCAGGTTCATCGCGAGCAAGCTCGCTCCTACAGGGGGTATGCGGTGGATTCGGAATCAGTGCTTGGCTACCAGGTCCTTGGGCAGCTTGAAGGTCCAGAGCATGCCGCCCTGGTTGAAGTCCTTGATGCGCTTGGCCACTTCACCGCCCCACAGCGGTACCGCGCCGCCCCAGCCGGAGAGCACCGAAACGTACTGTTCGCCGTCCATTTCCCAGGTGATGGGTGAGCCGAGCACGCCGGAGCCGGTCTGGAATTCCCAGACCTTCTCGCCGGTCTTGGCGTTGAACGCCTGCAGGAAACCTTCAGGCGTGCCGGTGAACACCAGGTTGCCCTTGGTGGTCAGCACCCCGCCCCACAGCGGCGCGTAGTTCTTGTGACGCCAGACTTCCTTGCCGGTTTTCGGATCGATGGCCCGCAGCACGCCGATGTAGTCTTCGTTCAATGGCTTGATGGTGAATCCGGCGCCGAGGAACGCCGCGCCTTTCTTATAGGCGATGCCTTCGTTCCAGATGTCCATGCCCCATTCGTTGGACGGCACATAGAACAACCCGGTGTCCTGGTTGTAAGCCATCGGCATCCAGTTTTTCGCGCCGAGGAACGCCGGTGCTACGAAGACCGAACTGCCCTTGACTTCCGAGCCCGGGGCGCCGGGACGGCTGGCTTCGTTGTAGATCGGCCGGCCGTTCTTATCCAGGCCGGTGGCCCAGGTGATCTTGTCCACGAACGGGAAGCCACGGATGAATTTGCCGTTGGTGCGGTCCAGCAC
>NZ_JBFUIC010000098.1:0-17021 GCF_056402075.1 Pseudomonas sp. P4_C3 | reverse complement strand
GGTTTGCAGATCGGGTGGCAGCACATTGTCGATCAAAGGGGTCTGACGGTTACCGGTCACACCATTGGGCAAGTCGAAGGCGCCGACGTTTGCGGGAGGCAGCTTGAGCAAGTCCCGCAATGCGGCATCGGGGTCGGCGGGCGGATTGGTGAACGCCGATGGGTCGGTAGGAGGCGGTGGATCGGTGTTGTCGAGGGGGACTGCCCGGGCCTGGGACAAGCCCAGCCCCAACATGATCACGGCAGCAGAGATGCTCAGCGCCAGCCTGGTTTGGGACAATGGACCAGGTTTCAACCTTCCGGCATCCAGTTTCATCGCAAACACCTCTGACGGGTTCCTCAGAGCGCGTGGCAATACATGAGCAACGAGCCACCGCTACTTGCCGGGCGGGCGAAAAATTTGATTTCGAGCCGGGATGGGAGCGATGCAACTTTCCCGCCAAAAATGACAGGAAGTGACTAATAGCTCTACGCCACGCCCCCCTTGTCCGCTGGCTTTAAGCCAGCGTATGAGCAGCCCGGATGAAAGCCCCGCTGACGGGGAATATCCCCCAGTAACGGGTGCGATTGTGCGCAGTGTTTGGGTCAAGAGAAATGGCCACTTTCTGATCCGGCTATCGGTCCGGCAGAGGTGCCAGCAATCTGGTTGGCCCGCCCGATGGGCCCGGGCCATAGCATTTCAATGCCATCCGGGTCAGTCGAGTGGCAGCGATATCGTTAATCTCGTTCCTTTGTCCGGTGCGCTGTCGATCGTGAATTCTCCGCCGAGCATGCTGATGCGTTCCTTCATTCCCACCAATCCGAACGAGTTCAATTTTTTGCGGTCCGTCATGCCGACGCCATTGTCCTTGATCTGCAGGTAAAGCCGGCGACCCTCCTTGTAGAGTTCGATATGCACCTGTGTCGCTTGCGCGTGCCGGGCAATATTCGACAGCGATTCCTGCACGATGCGGAACAGCGTCGTGGCGGATTTTTCATTCAGATCGCAACGCAAATTCTCGTCTTTCGCCGACATCGTGCAATCGATCGCGCTGCGCTGCCGGAACTCTTCAAGTTGCCACTCGATCGCTGCCTGCAATCCCAGATCGAGTACGGGCGGCCGAAGATCATTGATGATGCTGCGGACACTACGGATGGCTGTATCGAGGTGATTCAGAGCATCGCTGGCCTTTTCGTTGAGCTTGGGGTGCAGGGTACTGGTGCGCGCCTGCAACATGGAGACGTCGATTCGCAACGCCAGCAGACTCTGTCCCAGCTCGTCATGGATGTCGCGTGCGATCCGCTTTCGCTCTTCTTCCTTGATGTGCTCCTGATAGGAGGCCAGTTCACGCAGCTGCAGCTTCGATTGCAGCAATTCTTCGGCCTGCATCGTCAGTTTGCGTTGCAGGTAGAACAGGTCGACAAACACCCGGATCTTGGCGCGAAGAACCGCGGCCACAATCGGCGAGAAGATGTAATCCACTGCGCCGGACGTATAACCGCGGAAACGCTCGGAATCCGTTTCGGCCTCGGCTGTGACGAAGATAATGGGCGTGTGGGCCGACTTCGGGCGGCCGTGAATGAGTGCAGCGGTTTCAAAGCCGTCCATCACTGGCATTTTCACGTCAAGCAGAATGACGGCGAAGTCGCGCTGCAATAGCAGGCGCAGCGCCTCGCGCCCGGAAGTCGCCGTGGCAATATCGAGGCCCATGTCGGCAATCACTGCGGCGAGCGCCGTAAGCTTGGCGCGATTGTCATCCACCAGTAACACGGATGCTGGCACGCCATCAGGCGGGAGCGGGTGCCGCACCTGGGCTCTCTCATTGAATACCGGGGGTTCCTGCTGCATATTTATGTCACTTCGGTTTGCGCTGGCGCGCAATGAGCGCGGTACAGCGTCATCGATAGAGCCATTTGCGCATCAGTGACAGCAGCTGTTCGGTATCCACTGGCTTGCTGACATAGTCCGATGCTCCTGCCTCGAGGCATTTTTCACGGTCACCCATCATCGCCTTGGCGGTCAGCGCAATCATGGGCAGGGTTTCAAATCTCTTGAATGTACGGATCTGGCGCATGGTTTCAAAGCCATCCATCCCGGGCATCATGATGTCCATCAGCACGATGTCGGTATCGGGCTGCTGCTGCAGCAGTTCTATGGCGGTTCGGCCGTTTTCGGCCGTGGCCACCAGCATTTTGTTGCACTCGAGCACGCTGGTCAGGGCAAAAATATTGCGCACATCATCGTCGACCACCAGGGCCTTTTTACCCTCCAGACTGTCCGAACCCGCATAGAGTTTTTCCAGCATCCTGCGCTGGGTCTGCGACAGCCTGGCTACGACGCGGTGTAGAAACAGCGCGGTTTCGTCGAGTATGCGCTCGGGGGACTGAACTGCCTTGATGACGCCCTTGCCGAGCAGTGTCCTGAAACGCTCGTGTTCCGGCTTGGTCAGTGTCTCTGCACCATAGACGACGATCGGCAATTCACGCATGGCGTGGTCTTCCTGCAACGCCTCGAGAAAGCTGATGCCGGATGCGTCGGGCAGTTTGAGATTGATTGCCATGCAGTCGTAGCGTTTCTTTGCCAGTTTCTTCAAGGCTTCAGCGCCACTGGCGGTCGTTTCGATCTTCACGTCGGTGTTGCCGAGTAGATCGAGGATGCGGGCGCGGTTCTCTTCGTCGCCGTCGATGAGCAACAGGTTCCTGGTCTTGCGCCGAGCGAATGCCACGATGCCGACCAGCGCATTTTGAATCTCGTCGGCTGTGACCGGCTTGAGCAGATAGTCGAAAGCGCCATAGCGCAACCCGCGTGTGTGGTCGTCAGCGGTCGAGATGATCTGGACCGGGATGTGACGCGTGGCGAAATTGCGCTTCAACTGCTCGAGTAGCGACCAACCATCGATGTCCGTCAGGCCCGGGTCCAGTGTGATCGCGGCGGGTTTGAAGCGCTCGACAAGCTCCAGTGCATCCGCGCCACGGGTCGTGACGATAGCCCTGAACCCCTTCTGGTGCGCGGCCTCGAGCAGAATGCTGGCGAATCGGGCGTCGCCCTCGAGCATCAGCAGCACCTGGTCCCCGGGTTGGACAGACTCGCGGTCGTCCGGTATCTGTGCAGACGGGCCTGACATGAGGTCGCGCCTGACTTGGCCAGGTACTGTCTCTGTCGCTGACTCGTCCAGCGTTTGACGCTGGGCATCCTGTGTACGCAAGGGTACGTACAGCGCGAAAGTACTGCCCTTGCCGATCTCACCGGGGATCAGCCGCAGCTCACCGCCCAGTCGGTGTGCCAGCTCGCGGCTGATTGACAGGCCGAGGCCGGTGCCGCCGTATTTTCGTGAGGTTCCGGTATCTGCTTGCTGGAATGCTTCGAAGATGAGCTTCTGCTTGCCGGCAGATACGCCAATGCCGGTGTCGGTGACCACGAAGGCGACCACCGCATCGGCGCTATTGAGTTCGCTGTGATCCACGCTCCACCCGGACACAGCGGGTTCGATGCTGATCTTGACACTGCCTTGCTCAGTGAACTTGAAGGCGTTGGACAGCAGGTTCTTGACCACCTGCAGCAGGCGCTTTTCGTCGGTCAAGATGAAGGGGGGCAGGGTAGGCGCCAGTTCAATCGTGAAGTCCAGGCCTCGGCTTTCGGCGACCGGCCGGAAGGTGCGTTCGATCTGGTCGTGCAGATCGGCGAACAGCGCTTCATTCAAATCCAGTGTGACCGTACCCGACTCGATCTTGGACAGATAGAGAATCTCGTCGATCAGCTCCAGCAGGTCTTTGCCCGCGCTACGGATGGTCTTGGCATATTCGACCTGCCTGGGCGTGAGATTGTGTTCCGCGTTGTCGCTGAGTTGCCGGGCCAGGATCAGCAAGCTGTTCAATGGCGTTCTGAGCTCATGGGACATACTGGAGAGGAATTCGGACTTGTACTTCGAGGTCAGCATCAGCTGCTCCGCCTTCTCCTCCAGCGACAGCTTGGTGATTTCGACTTCGCGGTTCTTGCGCTCGACTTCGGCTTTCTGCTCCGCCAGCAGTCCAGCCTTGTCCCCCAGTTCCTCGTTGGTCTGTCTCAATTCTTCTTGTTGCCTTTGCAGCTCCTGCGCCAGCGATTGCGACTGCTTGAGCAGTTCTTCGGTACGCATATTGGCTTCGATCGTGTTGAGCACGATACCAATCGATTCAGCAAGCTGATCAAGGAAGGTTTGATGAATGATGCTGTAGCGCGTGAACGAAGCCATTTCGACGACGGCCTTGACCTTGTTCTCGAACAGGATCGGCAACACGATGATATTCAGCGGGGCGGCCGCACCCAGTCCCGATGAAATCGCGACGTAATTGGCGGGTACATCGGTCAGCAGGATGCGCCGCTTCTCGTAAGCGCATTGCCCGACCAGGCCCTCGCCGAGCCGCCACTCATCGTTCACATTGATGTTTCCCTTGTACGCATAAGCGGACAGCAGTTTGAGTTTCGCAGGATCGGGCGGGTTCTCGTTCATCATGTAGAACACACCGTGCTGGGCGTTGATCAGTGGAGCCAGTTCAGACAGCACCATCTTGGAGACTGCCGCCAGATCGCGCTGGCCCTGCAGCAGGCGGTTGAATTTCGCGAGATTGCTCTTGAGCCAATCCTGCTCCGCGTTTTGCCGCGTGGTTTCCCGCAGGTTGCGGATCATCTCGTTGACGTTGTCCTTCAACTCCGCCACTTCACCCTTTGCTTCCACCTCCACGTAACGGGTCAGATCGCCCTTGGTCACGGCAGTCGCCACGTCGGCAATTGCGCGCACCTGATTGGTCAGGTTGGCCGCCAGACCGTTCACGTTGTCGGTCAGATCGCGCCAGGTGCCGGCAGCACCCGGCACGTTGGCCTGGCCCCCCAGTTTGCCCTCGACCCCCACTTCACGCGCCACCGAAGTCACCTGGTCAGAGAACAGCGCCAGCGTATCGGTCATACCGTTGATAGTGTCGGCCAGTTCGGCGATCTCGCCCTTGGCCTCCAGTGTCAGTTTCTTCTTCATGTCGCCGTTGGCCACCGCGGTCACCACTTTGGCGATGCCTCGCACCTGGCTGGTCAGGTTGGCCGCCATGAAGTTCACGTTTTCGGTCAAGTCCCTCCAGGTGCCGGACACGCCTTGCACCTGTGCCTGTCCCCCGAGCTTTCCTTCGGTGCCGACTTCGCGCGCCACCCGCGTCACTTCGGCGGCAAAGCTGTTGAGCTGGTCCACCATGGTGTTGATGGTGTTCTTCAACTCCATGATTTCGCCCTTGGCTTCCACGGTAATCTTGCGCCCCAGGTCGCCTTTGGCCACCGCCGTCGTCACGTCGGCGATGTTGCGCACCTGATTGGTCAGGTTGGCGGCCATGCTGTTGACCGAGTCGGTCAAGTCTTTCCAGGTTCCACCGACGCCCGTCACCCTGGCCTGGCCACCGAGCTTGCCGTCAGTCCCCACTTCGCGAGCCATGCGCGTCACTTCGTCGGCAAAGGTCGAGAGCTGGTCCACCATGGTGTTGATGGTTTCCTTGAGTTGGAGAATTTCACCTTTCGCTTCGGCTGTGATCTTGCGTGACAGGTCGCCGTTGGCTACCGCCGTCGTCACGTCGGCAATGTTGCGCACCTGGGTGGTCAGGTTGGCCGCCATGCCGTTGACCGAATTGGTCAAGTCCTTCCAGGTACCGGACACGCCGGTCACTTCGGCCTGTCCGCCCAGTTTGCCTTCGGTACCGACTTCCAGCGCGACGCGCGTCACCTCCGAGGCGAAGCTGGAGAGCTGGTCGACCATCGTGTTGATCGTGTTTTTCAGTTCGAGAATCTCGCCCTTGGCTTCAACGGTAATTTTCTTGCCGAGGTCGCCGCGCGCCACCGCCGTCGTCACCTGTGCGAGGTTGCGTACCTGGGTGGTCAGGTTGGCCGCCATGCCGTTGACCGATTCGGTCAGGTCGCGCCAGGTGCCTGATGCGCCGCGCACTTGCGCCTGACCGCCCAACTTGCCTTCGGTACCGACTTCCAGCGCCACGCGGGTCACCTCCGCAGCGAAGCTCGAGAGCTGGCCGACCATCGTGTTGATGGTGTTTTTCAGCTCGAGAATCTCACCCCTGACTTCGACGGTAATCGTCTTGCCCAGATCGCCTTTGGCCACCGCGGTCGTCACGTAAGCGATGTTGCGCATCTGGGTGGTCAGATTGGCGGCCATGTCGTTGACGGAGTCGGTCAGGTCTTTCCAGGTGCCGGACACCCCTTTGACATTGGCCTGCCCACCGAGAATCCCTTCAGTGCCGACTTCGCGCGCCACGCGGGTCACCTCGGATGCGAAGGAGCCCAGCCGCGTCACCATGGTGTTCACGATCCTGGCGGATTTGAGGAACTGACCCCGCAGTTTCAGGCCGTCGAGTACCGGTGGTACCTGCTGGCTCAGATTACCCTCGGCAACCGAACCGATAACGCGAATCATCTCGCTCATCGGGCTGATGAGGTCGCTGGTCAGCGCATTGCTCGAGTTGACGATCTTTTGCCATGAACCTTTCATCATCGGCAATTGGATACGCTCATCGACCTTGCCCTGCTTGCCGATCAGTCGCGCCACGCGTTCGAATTCGGTGGCGGTGTCGGCCGCCATGTCGATGATCTCGTTGAGCGTGTCGGCGATCTTGCCCGGCATGCCGGTCCAGTCTTGCGGCATACGCGTGGTGAAGTCACCATTGCGCAACGCCTTCAGCGCTGCCAGCAACGTCTTCATGTCGAAAACTTCGATCGGTGTCGTCACTGTGGCCATGTCTATGTCCAGTCAAGATGGATGCCACGCGCAAGGCGTTATGCAGGAGCCGGCATTGCAGTATTGACCATGCTGAAACGGAGCGTTGGCTTACGAAATATTAGCAAGGTTGGCGCAATGCCCCGGATCCTGGGGAAATTGGCCGGGAACAGGCCGTTCCAAGCGACAGCACCGGCAGTCCGGAGAAGTGAGCACTGACGGCTGAGGCAAAAAGTGCAAGTGTGCTCTGTGCCTGCTAACGTCAAACGCTGCAGCAGATTCCATGGCTTGCTGGCCACTGGTGAATGGAAAATACAGATGGTTGACCACAAAATCAGAGTCTTGCTGGTAGATGATCACAGCATCGTGCGTAGCGGCGTGCGACGCATGCTGGAGACTGCCGGCGAGATCGACGTAATGGGCGAAGCAGAGACGGCACAAGACGCAATGCGCCTGGTCCGGGAGCAGGATTTCGACGTGGCGCTGGTAGATATTCAGCTGCCCGATAAAACCGGCCTCCAACTCCTCAAGCTCATGCGTGCAGAGAAGCCCAAGCTCGCGGTTTTGATGTTGAGCATGCATTCGGTCGAGGCCTATGCGTTACGCGCAATCAAGCACGGCGCAGCGGGATACCTCACCAAAGATATTTCTGCAGCCACCCTGGTTACGGCAGTTCGCAAGGTGGCCTCAGGCGGCAAGCACGTCAGTCCTGAGCTGGCAGAAAAACTGGTCAACGCTATCGGTAGAAGCGACGGGGCACCCCACGAAGCGCTATCCGACCGGGAGCTTGAAGTACTAAAGCTCCTCGCTTCAGGCGAGAGAATTGTCCGCATCGCTGAGATATTGCACTTGAGCCCGAGTACGGTCACGACGTACCGGGCACGCATCCTGGAAAAAACAGGGATGGACAGCAACGCGAAACTCGCCCGCTATGCACTCGAAAACGGCCTGTTGACTTAGAACGCCCCGTCACCCGATCCAGCCTGCTTGTAGTGGAATCACTACAAGCTCTTGGCCGATATCTCCACAAAGAAGTCCAGCTAACGTCGATAGTCGATTCCGTTCTACTTGAGCATAGTTACCCCTGCGCAAGATTTCGTCCGCTGAATGGAGTTGTCTTCGTCAGCGTCTTGTACAGCTATGTCAAAAAAGAGAGGTGAAATCATGCAGGTCACCAACACAGAACCATTGACTGCACTGATACCAACCAGAGATTCAAGCCCTCTGCGCCTGTTTGTCGTTGAGGATTCGAACGTCGTGCCAGCGCTGTGGCGCACGGTGTCGTCGCGGATCGCGGGCCTGTCGCTTGCCGGGGCGTTTCACCGCGCTTCGACCGCCATCGCCGCCATCCGGCGTGAACCGCCCGATGTCGTCCTGCTGGACGTCAACCTCGGCGACGGTCATGGCATGGAAGTATTGCGTGTGGTCGCAGCCGAGTATCCGCTGACAAAAGTCATAGTGGTCAGCAATTGCGCTGATCCGACACATTGGAAGTACTTCACAAAAGCGGGAGCCTACGCCTTCTACGACAAGAACCATGAACTGGCCATCCTGCGCCGCATGTTGGAGCGTTTGGCCAAGTCTCTGTTACCAGAAGATTTTTCCTGCTGGCAATTATCACCAAATGGGAGCAGTACCCCATGGAACCAATCAGCAAAGAACACGACTTTCTAGCCGTGCTGCTCTTCGCGAGACATACAGAAAAGACTCCGGAATCGATATTCGTAAGTTGAGCAAGGAGTGCACGCTGCATTCATGTTGAGTCAATGTTCTAACTAGAGGAAATCATGATGATAGGCTATTGGTTGTGTGCGTTGCTGTGGGGTGTGGTGCTGCTGGAAGAGATCCAGTGCATGCCCCTTCAAGAATGGAAAGACGAGGGTCTGAAGAAGGTTCTGTTGCTGCGCCGGACCAGAACCCGGACCGGATACTTTCTTGCGTTGATCGCGGGCGCCTTGTGCCTGTATAGCGAAATCCTGGTGGCGCCGGTCAATCAGGGCATTTTCAATCCGGAGCTGATACTTGCCCTATTTGGTGTTATCTGGGGTGCTTATCTTTCAGTCGTCTGCATGAAGGGGAAGCGATAGATGCCTATCTCCATGACGACTGCGGGTAACTGATATTTCACTATCGTCGGCCGGCAGGGAAATCCCGCCGGTCAGGTGCTGAAACGGGCTCAGGCCGACCCGAAATCTCAAGCCCTGGTTTTTTTCGAACCGGGGCTTTGTGATTTATCGGTCATGCATGACCGGGCGTTGGATCACCGCGGACCTAGCGAATGCCGGTGCCCGCCATGGACTCTGGTACCCACTGCGCCGTCGATAGCGGCTCGATGTAGCGGATGCCGCCATGAGGGCCAACCACGCCATTGATGTTATAGGTGCCTTTCGACAGGTCGTACGTCATGAAAGGGGTGGCGTCCGGGACCTGTTGGTCATAGCTCTGGCTGAAGAAAGCGAAGGAGCCACGGTATAGCTGGCCACTGGTGTCGTACTGATCGGAGGCCACAGCGGCCCAAGTGTCCTCATCCAGGTAAAAGCGGCGCTTCTGGTAGATGTGGTTTGCACCGGGCTTGAGGTTGCCCTCCACGACGTAGACCCGGTGTTTTTCCCAGCGTACGAAGTCCGGCGCAATGAAGTTTGGCGTGGTCAGCGATTTGGCATCGCGAGCGTAGGTCAGTTTGTAGGTGTTGTAGGGCACGATCATTTCCTGCTTGCCGACCAGCGTCCAGTCATACAGCTCCAGTGCTCGGGCGGTACCGGGGTTGGGTGTGTCGTAGGCCAGGATCGAAATCTGTTTGACGCGGCGCTGGGCAGGCATGTATTGCCAGGCCCGGCCAGGAAACTGCGTCGGGTTGGTGGCGTTCTTGAGCATGATCGACTCGCCGGCCCGGCGCGCGGGTCCGGTATAGGACAGTTTCAACTGATAGTAAATGTCGGAACTGTTGAAGGGCTTGGACATGTTCTCGTAAATCGGGAAGGAGACGAATGCCTCGCCGGTGACCGCCAGGCTCGGTACGCCCGCCGTGTCGACGCTCCAGGAGTCGTACTTGGAATGGATGTTCACACCCTGGTAGCGCAGCAGGAAGTTCCACATCGCTTCAGCGCCTGATTGCGGGATCGGGAACGGCACGCCGGGCATCACATTGTCGATGGCGATCCCGCCGTTGAGGGACCTGGCGGCAGTGGCATTGCGGCGGCTATTGTCCAGTACCGCCTGCGGGAGCGATGCAGTGCGGTGGGTCGGATACACATCGATGCGAAAGCCGGGGTAACGCCTGGCCAACGCTACGGTGGTGGCGGTCAGCATGCCTTTGTACGAATCGACGTTCTTGCCGTTGATCACCAGCAGTGGTTTTTCGTGCGCAAAGGGGTCCGGGCGCATGCTGTCGCCAGTCTTGAAGCTTGCGGGGGCAGTGGTCAGGCCACCGTTGTAGGGCGGGATGGAGCCATCGGCATTACCGGCCTTTTCGGCACCCACCCACGTCAGGCTGGTGCCCAGCCGGGCGGCTTCCTGGCTCGATACATAGGCCTGGGCATCGATGGCCAGCGCCATGAGGGGTACGGCAGCCAGAAGGTTCTTCACGAATTTCATATTGTTATTCTCCTGCCTGGCGTACCAGGCAACTCGTGACTCAGGCGGAGCAGTCGCTTACGTCGGCTCGATCGCCAGAGGCTTTTTCAGTGCCGCCATTAAATAGCCCCTGTATCAGGGGCGCTTTTCATTTGGCGACAGTCCCTTGGCTATTGATGACAGACCCAGGCTGTCTGCGCGGGCAGGGTGGTTGTGGTTGCCTCAAGCAGATTGCACACCTGCACCACGAGCCAGTTCTCTTACGCGGAACCAATCTGATGCGTTCGATGGCGCGGTAGCCGGCAGTGACCATCACTTGTTTGTATTTCCCCGAGGAATCATTGAGTTACTGAATGGTCATAGTTGTAACCATTCCATACCTCCGACGTTTAGGACGTTCATATGAATCGCGCAGTAATCTTGATCGTGGCCATTTCCAGCGCCGTCTTGTTGGGAGGCTGCGGCCCGCACTGGGATGACGGAGAAAGGTACGGTCGATATCACGATCATGATCATCGACGTGGCTACGACCAAAGAGGGGACGATGATCAAGGTTATGACCGTCAATATCATCGTCGTGACTACGATCGCGATCACCGTCGCTACCGCGATCGCGATGACAACGACGACTGATACGTTCAACGTCATTGAAAAGCAGGGAGCTAATGGGGAGTTGCTGTGAGACGACACATCACCGTAGAAACGCTTGTCTGGGCAACAAGCAGCGAATAATTTGTGGCCCGTCTCATACCTGGCACCAAAGTGAACAAAATCATTGAAAAAAACCGCCATAAGCTTTAAACGGAAAGCCAAATGGCACATTGCAAGCAATCAGCCAGTGAGTGTCGGCAGTTTTGGGCTCAGGGAGCGCTGATGAGTTTTCGTACATTGACCGGCTCCCCATGGCAATCGCGCACGAGCGAAGTTGCCGCACTTCATCCAATAGAGAACCCGGATACTGTCGGCATGGCCTACGCTGGCGGCGACGACACGATCGGACAATTGCTGGATTCAGCGTGCAACTGGGCCCATTCCAGCGCCTGGGTGTTTTACCGCACCGGTGAACAGATGCATCGGGTTGGCCAGGGCGACCCACGGGTACAGTGGCCTTCAAGCGTTGCGAATGACGAGTTTGAAGGCTTTTGCCGGGCCCGCAACGTGCACCGCTGGCCGACCGGTAGAGGCGAGAGTGTGCTGGGTTGGCTACTCGCGCCAGTCGACGATGCTGCGCAACCGGCGCTCGCTGAACTAGCCCAGCGCCTGGGCATTCAGCTACAGACCAATACCCTTGCCCGTGCGCAGATCACGCAGCGTGTGCTGTATGAAATTACCTATCTGGCCAGTTCGACCCGTGACCGGTCAGTGTTTCTGGTAGGGGTTCACCGGCTTTTGGCCAGCCTGATCGACGCCGAGAATTTCTATCTCGCGCTGTATAACCCGCGCACTGGCAAGATCGACTACCCGTATTACGTCGACATCATCGACGCTGATGCCCTGGAGGCCGAGAACTACGAATACCTTGACCCTGCGCATCTGTCGTTGACTGGCCAGGTATTGACCACTGGCCAGCCGTTGCTGATTGACTCTGCCGGCATTCTCGCGGCTCAGGCCGAAAACCGTTTTTATTGCGTGGGTGATCGTCCCGAGTTCTGGATGGGGGCACCGTTGAAAAATGCCTCTGATGACGTGTTTGGCATGCTGGCAATGCAGGTCTACGACGTTTCACGCATCTACAGCGCCGAAGACCGCGCGCTGTTTCTGGTGGTAGCCCGTCACGTCGCCATGGCGCTGGACCGGATTCTGCACCGGGAGGACCTGGAAGAAACGGTGATGCGTCGCACCCTGGAGCTTTCGGCACTCAACGACGCCTTGAGGCAGGAAGTGGCAGACCGAGAGCGCGCCGAACATCTGCAGAGCGCGCTGTTCCAGATTGCCGAACTGTCGAGCCGGCCTGGCGACATGGCCGAGTTGTTCCAGACCTTGCATGGCATCGTCGGTGAACTGCTGTTCGCGCAGAACTTCTACATTGCCCTGTTCGACGGCGCGACCGGTGAAGTGACGTTTCCCTATTATGTGGATGAACGGCAGACGACCCGCCCGGCGGCACGGCGAGGGCGCCGGGGCTTGACCGAGTACGTGATCCGTCAGCGTCGAGCCTGCCTGATTGACGCCGGCGAGGCTGAGCGATTGTCCGCGCACGGTGAAATCGAAATTGCCCATGAGTCTGTGCGCTCCTACTCCTGGCTGGGCATTCCATTGTTCGAAGACGACGTGGTGCGAGGCGTGCTGGCGGTGCAAAGCTATACCTCGCAGGTGAGCTATACCCAGCGTGACCAGGAGCTGCTGACCTTCGTGTCGCGGCACATCGACACAGCGTTGTCGCGACGCACAGCCGCCGAAGCGATCCATGCCGCCAACCTCCAGCTGGAAGCCCGGGTGCAGAGCCGCACCCGCGAGCTCGATCACGCCAATGCCAAGTTGCAGCACGAGAACTCCCACGATGCACTGACCGGACTACCGAATCGCACCTACCTGCAACAGCGCCTCAATCTGTCCTGGTCGCGGTTCGGCAGCGAAGGCGGGCACCTGTCGGTGATGTTCATCGATCTCGACCGCTTCAAGATGGTGAACGACAGCCTCGGCCACCATTTTGGCGACCTGCTGTTGATGCAGGCGGCCCACCGTTTACGTGGTTGCCTGCGCGACACCGACATGCTCGCGCGCCTGGGGGGCGACGAGTTTTCGGTGCTGGCTCCCGAGGCGCCGCTGGACGTGATGATCGAAATTGCCGAACGGATCCTGGTGGCGTTTGACCTGCCGTTTTTCATCAATGGCCATGAAGTTTTCTCGTCCTGCAGTATCGGTATCGTCAGCGCCGACAGTCAGTTCCATCACGAGCCCGCCGACTTGCTGCGCGATGCCGATGCGGCGATGTATCGGGTCAAGAGTGCCGGACGCGACAGCTACGCGGTGTTCAACCAGGAAGTGCGCCGTGAAGTCTCGGACCAGGTCGAGCGAGAAGGGGCCTTGCGCAACGCGCTCAAGCGTACTGACGAACTGCTGCCGTATTTCCAGCCGATCGTCAGCGTCGAAACCGGCGAGCTGTTGGCCCTTGAAGCGTTGATCCGCTGGCATCAGCCGGGCGGCCGGGTGATTGCGCCGGGCGAGTTCTTGCCGGATGTCGAGGGTTTGCGCCTGATCGGTCGACTGGACCTGTACATGCTTGCCAGCATTGCAGCGATCCTCGCACAGCCCGGGCACGCCGATTGGCCGCCGGTGCACGTCAACTGCTCCAGCTACAGCATGACGCGTCCCGACTTCGCCAGTGAGGTGCTGGCACTGTTGGCGCAGCACCGGGTCTCGCCGTCACGGATCTGCCTGGAACTGACCGAAGGGGCGCTGGTAGCCGAGCCGGCGATTGCCCGACAAACCATGCAGCAACTGGCGGACAACGGCATGTCGGTGGTGCTCGATGACTTCGGTGCAGGGTTTTCATCCCTGAGCTATGTGCATCAATACCGTTTCAGCGGATTGAAAATCGACAAGTCGTTCATCCTCGAACTGACCACCAGTACCCGCAGTCGCGCGATTGTCCGGGCGATTGTGCGGATGGCCGAATCGCTGGACCTGAGTGTGGTGGCCGAAGGCGTCGAGGATGAAGCGACGCTGGACCTGCTGCGCGAAATGGGGGCGGGGCAGGCCCAGGGTTATCATTTTGCCAGGCCGATGGGTTTGAAGGCGCTGTTGGCGAGTTCACTGCTCGATCACTAGGGATCGAGGACATTTCATGGCAGGAGCAAACACGGATGAATCATTTTTCAAGGGAGAGAGTCATGGCATCAGGGCAATGTCTTTGCGGGGCTGTACGCTTTTCCCTGGCGGTTGAACCACGATTTTTTTATCGCTGCCATTGCACCCTGTGCCGCAAGCAAACCGGGGTCGGCCATAATCTCGCCACGCTGGTCAACGCTCGCGACTTTCGATGGGAAGAAGGGCAAGAGGCGATCACGGGTTGGCGCAAAACCAGCGGGTACAGAAATGACTTTTGCTCGCGATGTGGCTCGACCGTGCCTAATGTTCTTCGCGAAACACCCTATTTCTGGATTCCGCTTGGACTTCTCGATGTCGGGCTGAGCATGGCGTGTATTGGAGATTTCTGCACCGATGACGCTATGCCATGGGATGAACAACGCTCGGAAAAAAGTCATTGCGCAGCCCCGGATTCACTGGAGCTTCTTCTGCATGAACTGCAGGTCAATGATTGACTCGGGTGCCTGACCGGCATAGGGACGAACGGGTAGCCTGGCCCATAATTGGTTCACCACTGTCCGCTGCCCGGAGCGCCCAATGCCGCCCATCACCACGCGCCTGGTGGCGCTGCTTGTTCTTTGCCTGACACTTGAAGTGCCAGCCCAAACCAACGGCTGCCCGGCTGGCGAGAAGCAAGTGTGCCTGGACGACTGCATCTGCCTGCCAGACGTGGTGCCTGATGACATCTACCAGATCGCGGCGCCCGGGCTGGCGCTGTGGCTGACCCAAGCGCGTGCTGAAGCAGCCAACGCCGGCATCCAACCCATTCCACCGCACATCCGCGAGCAGCTACTGCACTGGTACGCCCCCAGCGTCCTCGATACCGCGCGCTACAAAATCAGCGACAACGGCCAATTCAACGCCGCCACCGCCATGCTGCAAAACCCCGATGTCGGTGCCGTAACGCTGATCGACATCATCCTGTTCCGGGACGCTCAATCGGCAGAACAGGACATCGCGCTCTGGGCTCACGAACTCAAACATGTGCAGCAGTATCAGGAGTGGGGGGTGTTGGGATTTGCCCAGCGATACACGCAGGATTTCAATGCCGTGGAGGCGCCGGCTTATGCCATACAGGCTGAGGTCAGGCGCTCGCTGCGGGCAGGGACTTACTGAAGGGCAGCATAGCTCGCGTACGGTAAGGCACCAGTCCTGGCTTCATTTAGAGCGTGTGCAACCTGGCAGCGGAACTTTGAACTCCCGATCCGCGGGCTGACTCCTAACTCACAAGGTAGTGCACATGACAATGTTGTAGCGATGACCCACCAACAGCTGCATAGCCGGGAGCCCGTCGCGATATTCGAAACCCATCTTCCAGCACGCCTGGACCGCTTGCCGTGGGGCCGCTTTCACTCTTTGCTAGTGTTCGCGCTGGGAATCACCTGGTTGCTCGACGGCCTGGAAGTGACCCTGGCCGGCTCGGTGTCCGGCGCGCTGAAAAACAGCCCCGAGCTGCGCATGAGCAACTTCGATATCGGCTTGGCCGGCGGCATCTACATCGCCGGCGCAGTGCTCGGTGCCGCGCTGGCTGCTGATCCACGGTCAGCGCGATGAGGCGCGAGGCATCGTCGAAGGCATCGAAGCGCGTCTGCGCGAACAAGGCCATGAACTGTCGGCGGTGACCAGCAAACCACTGCGTCTGCACGCGCGGGACCATACGCCGCTGGCCGAGGTCTTCCATACCCTGTTCATCAGATTCAGGCGCAGCGCGCTGGTGGGGATGACCCTGTTGACCGCACAGGCCTTCTTTTACAACGCGATCCTCTTCACCTATGCGCTGGTGCTCACCGATTTTTACCAGGTGCCTGTCGAGCATGTAGGTTGGTATGTATTGCCCTTGGCACTGGGCAATTTCTGCGGGCCGCTGCTGTTGGGGCGCCTGTTCGACGTGATCGGCCGACGCGTGATGATCAGCTTCACCTACGCGATGTCGGGGGTGTTGCTGGCGCTCAATGGCTATGCCTTCCAGCAGGGTTGGCTGGATGTCACCCAGCAAGCCGCGGCGTGGATGGTGATCTTTTTTTTCGCCTCGGCAGCGGCCAGCTCGGCCTACCTGACCGTGGCGGAAACCTTCCCACTGGAAATCCGCGCCTTGGCCATCGCCGTGTTTTACGCCTTTGGCACTGGCCTGGGCGGCATCATCGGGCCGATGTTGTTTGGCCAACTGATCCAGACCCAGCAGCGCAGCAGTCTGTTGATTGGTTATCTGACAGGCGCTGCACTAATGTGTGTGGCGGCGGTGGTGCAGGCGATTTGGGGGGTGGCTGCGGAGCGTCGAGCGTTGGAGCAGGTGGCCAGGCCTTTGTCGCAGGCTGAGGATTGAGGGGGGCTACCAGCCAGCGAGCAAAGGTGTTGGCCCTTTCGTGAAGGTGAACACCTCAGGCTTACACTGGCCATCATCTGTTTTTTTTGGGTACTTCACGGAATCCCGGGGAACACATATAACGAAATATCTGTAGGGGCTGCTGCAGGCTGCGATCTTTTTGATCTTGATCTTCAGCAATATCCAGATCGCAAAAGCAAGATCAAAAGATCGTCCGAACGCGGCCCGARCCTYCGGCAGCTCCTACAGGGGAACGCGTGCACCACCAAACAACGAGGTCGAGCGTTAGCTCGCCTCGCGGTGCTGTTGCGGTGCACGCCCCCTCGTGAGGCCGAGCGCAGGTTCTGCGCAGTGGGCAACCCGGCATGGATGCCGGGTTAGCCGCGCACGGCCCAGAGTGTGTAAAAACTCCAAAGCAAACCCTTGCTATGATTTCCCAGGATTTCATCGCAAGGGTTGCCCATGAAACGCTTCATTCAAGGTGAACACCGAGGTCAAAGGACCCTGCTCCCCGAGAGCCTGGACGATTACGTCAGCGAGACTAATCCGGTGCGTGTTGTCGATGTCTTCGTTGATGAACTTGACCTGATCACCTTG